>NZ_AJZD02000278.1 GCF_000272105.2 Vibrio splendidus 12E03 | reverse complement strand
TTTAGTTCCATTGAATTACGCAACAAAGCCCCTGTCTACAGCTAACGTCGAAGGCACTGCTCTAGTCGCAATCGGCTCGATCATTGTAGGTTCACTGATGGTTATCATGCCTGCACTTGCTCAGAAATACACAGAGAAAGTGATGGGTACCGATCAGCTGGCGATGGGTCACTTCTCAACGTTCTCATACTTAGTATCGGGTTACATTGGTAGCAAGTTTGGTGACACTTCAAAATCAACAGAAGACATCAACGTACCTAAGAGCCTAATGTTCCTGCGTGATACGCCCGTTGCTGTAGCAACAACAATGGCCATCTTCTTTATGTTTGCTTCAATTGTTGCTGGCGGTGACTTTGTTGAAACAGTATCAGGCGGTCAAAACTGGGTAGTATTCACCTTCATGCAGTCTCTTGTATTTGCCGGTGGTGTTTACATCGTACTGCAAGGTGTGAAGATGCTGATAGCTGAAATCGTTCCTGCATTCAAAGGTATCTCTGACAAACTCGTACCGGGCGCAAAACCTGCTCTAGACTGCCCTATGGTATTCCCTGTAGCACCAAACGCGGTACTTATCGGTTTCCTTTGTTCTTTCGCTGCTGGTCTACTAGCAATGGCAGTTCAAGGCGCGCTTGGCTGGACAATCATTGTAGCTGGCGTCGTTCCACACTTCTTCGTAGGTGGTGCAGCAGGCGTTTACGGTAATGCGACAGGCGGTCTACGCGGTGCAGTTCTTGGTTCATTCACGCAAGGTCTGTGTATCTCTTTCCTACCAATGCTACTGCTTCCAGTACTGGGTGGCCTTGGTCTTGAAGCGACAACGTTTGCTGACTTCGACTTCGGTGTTGTTGGTCTTATCCTAGGGTGGATTGTTTCATGAGCTTATTCGATTTAATTGGTAACCAAGGCGTTATCATCAACTCTGAAGAAAACCTAACGGTTGATGCGGCAATTGATGTGACTTGTTCAACACTGCTAGCGAACAACAAAATTGAAGCAAGCTATGTTGAAGCTATCAAGCAAAAGCATAAGGACATTGGCGCGTACTATGTTCTAGCACCAAAGATTGCGATGCCTCATGCTCGCCCTGAAGATGGTGTGAACGAAGCATCACTGCAAGTAACGGTATTCAAGAAGGGTGTTGATTTAGAGTCAGAAGACAACGGTGACGTTTACCTTTCGATTACTCTGGCAGCGATGGACTCAGATAGCCACATCCATACGATTATGGCGCTATCAGAGTTGTTCCAGAATGATGATGACATTGATGCCATAATCGCAGCGGAAACTGAGCAAGCGATCATCGAGATCTTAAAGCGATACTAATCTCGATCTAAAGATCCTGATAAGCCCCCATGAAAAAAGCGATAGCCTCGGCTATCGCTTTTCTGTTTCTGGTGCTTCGTCATTTCGACCGAGTATGAATTTAGGCATCACACCTCGAAAACATTTAATGGCGTTAAAACGCGTACATTCGTTTATCTGTTGATAATTCAAAGCAATATTGCGCGTGTTTATTAAGGCACTCAAACACTTCTCGATCCAACTTAAAGTTATCAACGTGGTCCGTCAAAATAGCGAGTGTTTCTTCTAATGTCATACCTGCACGATAAGGGCGAGACTGAGTTAGCGCTTGAAACACATCCACTACAGCAACAATTCGACTGGGTTGATCCAACTCTTCAGCCGTTTTGCCCATTGGGTAACCCGAACCATCTAACCTTTCATGGTGATTAGATGCCCACTGACAAACCTGAGGTGAACTGAACAACTCCTGCAATGCGAATCGAGTGTCCGTTGCATGGCGTTTAATACAGCAATACTCTTCTTCAGTAAGTAAATCCGGCTTATGCAGAATGTCATTAGGGGTTTGCAGTTTACCGATATCATGAACCAACCCAGCCAGATAGAGTTTACGCTGAGTGGTGTATGAATAACCCAGCTGTTTGGCGAGGTATTCTGAAAGCTGCCCAACCTTCAAAGAGTGCTTAAAGGTAAACGAACTTTTGGTATCAACGACGTTGGCAATAAATTCGGCAAAGGCCACTGTTTCATCCAACGACATCTGTTGAGAGAAGAATGGCACAGGCTCAAAATTATCCCTCATGTTCTCGATGTATGGGATCTCCATAGAAAACCAGAAATCATCTAGGTCGACCAACTCACACATGTGTTGAACAAGGTTGGTTTCGAACATCTCATCGGCTTCTTCAGTCAAACGTTCAATGATGCTCGCTTTGCCATCGGGTGTTAGGTTTCCATAACGATCAGAAGAAGTTATGCCGTATAGATAATCCACTCTATCAGCAAGCATCACGATAGCTGCTAACTCTTTTTCTAACTCGCTGATATGAATAGCCTTTAGCTCAGACCACGGAGTATGGTGATAAAGAACCGGCTTAGCGAATATAGAAAGAACTGGGCACTCTTTTAATATTTGGTAGCCCTTTTGACAATGGTGATAGCTTGAGTCAGGTACAAACCCAGACGTTAAACTGAGCTGTTCATCAATTTGCGAGACACCACAGTCGTGAATCAAGCCTAACGAAAATGCGAGCTGCGCTTGCTCTTCTTCCCACCCCACACTCAGAGCACATCGATACGCGATGTAGCCCACTCTCTGTCCATGATTTTTACTTTCGAAACCGACGTTATCAAGCGCCTTAGCAATACCGAATAGAGCCTTCCTTAGGTCTACGGTCACGTCCTGGCAATGTTGATTCATTATTTAAGCCTAGCATTTTTATAGTTTTTATATATTTAGGCCGCTAATACTAATGCATAGCTAATGATTATATACACAACTATTGTAAGGTTTAATGAGTTTCGTGATAGATCTAACGTATCACGAAAAATCCGTGCTACAAGTGGTTGCATATTAAAAATCATGCGACATTATAGCCTGCCGACTAAGATTCGCTTAAATTAAGCAACCATAAGAAAAGGAAAGACATGTTTAAAACGGTTATCGACAACGAACTCTCCATCGCATTGGTTGAAGAGAGCTTCGCTTCTCACTACGCGGAAATCTCACAAAGCCAGAGTGAGTACCTAAGCCAATGGCTCGTGTGGCCGCCACATTGTAAAACCGAGCAAGACTTTAGGATCTTCATCCAACGCTCGCTACACGATTATGCGGAAGGGAAGAGCATGACTTGTGCAATCGTGTATCAAGACAAGGTCGTCGGTAACTGCAGTTTCAATACCATTGATCATGATAAGCAAAAGGTGACCATAGGTTATTGGTTATCTGAGACATACCAAGGAAAGGGGATTGTGACGCGCGTTGTCCAGAAGCTGATTGATATTGCTTTCAATGAGTTAGATATGGAAAAGGTCGAGATATCAGCCGCAACTGGTAACCAAAGCAGCCGTAAGGTTTGTGAGCGCTTACATTTCACGTTAGAAGGTATCATCACGCGTAACGAGAACTTGAATGGTCGCATCGTTGACCACGCTATTTATGGCCTTCATCGCTCTAAATTCTAAGCTCTAAGCAGTAGTAACTAAGAAGTCACTCGCTTGTGAATCGGAATATGAAAAAGCCACGGCATAAGTCCGTGGCTTTGTTATTTGACGAGCCTGAAAAGCTCTTAAAGCTCCAGCTTATGCGATCTTAGGAATCACGATACTGAACTTGGCACCACCATGGTTGCTGTCGTCGATTTTAATATCCCAAGAAAGCTTTTTAGCCGCCGATAGAGCAATCGCGAGGCCTAACCCCAATCCACCGGTGGTCGACGTTCTGCTTGAGTCTAGTCGAGAGAACGGAAGGAATACCTCATCACGCCTATTCTCTGGTATTCCAGAACCATTGTCTTCAATCACCACCAGCCAGTTTTCTGAGTTCTCATCCAGCGTCATCCACACTTGGTCTTGTGTGTAATTACCCGCATTCTTGAGAACGTTATCGAACACCAAGCGTGCCATTGAGCAATCACACTTAATCTTGCACTCTAGCTGTACCTTAGATTCAAAGGTGGCATTGTCTAGTTTCGAGTAACGAATTCGGTCTAGGCAATACTCACGAAGATCGGAGGTCACTTTAACGAGCTCAAAGAAAGAGTTATCCATGACATTCAACTTCGACAGCATGATAATTTCGGATGTGAGGTCGTTGATATCCTCAATGTAGGTATCAATATCGTCAAAAAGCGCTTGATGGTGTTCTGGTGCTCCCCTTCTTAAAATATCGGTCGCCAACTGAATACGACTCAACGGCGTACGCACTTCATGAGGGATAGCTTGAGCGAAGATATGACTTTGTTTTACTTTGCTTTCAATCTCTTCAGCCATGAAGTTAAAGCTGCTAGCCAAATCAGAAATAGGGTGGATATCATCCATGTCAGATCGAGTACTGAGCTTTCCCTTACCAAACTGCTTCTGCTTCTCAACGAGTAACTCTATTCTTTCTTGAAAACGCCTAACAGGTAAGTAAACACTTGCTCCAATCGCCACAATCACAGCCAGCAACAGCCCTAACAAAAAGTGGCGTTCTGAATCCTCATACCATTCAATGTCTGGCGAGAAGAAATCCCCTACCTCACTGAATGCAAAGCTAAATCGAGAATTAGGCAACTGAAAGACTGCCGAATAAAGATTGTTGTCACTCAGATAAATCGGCACACCATTCAAGGTGGTGTATAGCTCACATCGTTGGCAAGGCGCTTCGCCCGACCAATTTTCCAACAGGCGTAAATTGAAGATATAAAATTGTTGGTAGCCTGTTCTATCAAGCTCTTTATAGAGTGAGTTTTCTTGGTTGTGTTGGCGAGTGTACTGCTCAGCAAAATAGATACCGTCGTTAAGGAAGGTTTCAATCTCGGTTCTTCGCATGTACCCTTCACCAAGGTTCACAAATAAAAATATCGTTGCCGACATCCCAGTCACAATCCCAAGGTATAAACGAGCAAACATCGAAACCGAGCGAAGTTTCGCAGTAATGAATTTACGCAACCAGCATGTACCCCTTGTTGCGAACCGTGCGAATCAACTGTTTGTCTTTGGCGTGAATACGTAGCTTTCGGCGCAAACCAGACACTCGCATATCAATCGAGCGGTCGTTGAACGCGTAATCTATCCCTCTAAATAACTGACAGCACTGATCTCGAGTCACGACCTGACAGATGTTATTAACGAGAAGGTTTAAGATTTCAAATTCAGCAGAAGTAAGCTTAAGGTTTTGGCCGTAGAGCGTGGCACTTTGAGCAGAGCTGTTGATTACAATATCGCACTGTTTTTCAGCCGTAGTTTCTTGCGCAGTTGTTACGGGAGTCGCTCGACGCAATAACGCTTCAATTCGCGCTAACAAGGCATGGCCACGAATCGGTTTGGCAACGTAATCGTCCGCACCAAATTTAAACAAGCTGACCTCGCTCATTTCATCGGCGGAAGCCGTTAGCACTAAAATCATTCCATTGTAAAACTCACGGGCTTGACGGCAAATTTGCGCGCCGCTCATCCCTGGAAGCATCAAGTCCAACAGCACTAAATCAGGTTCAATACTGCGGATCGCTTCAAGTGCCAAGTTCCCTTCATGAACAACGCTAACATTGTAACCTTCAGCTTCGAGGTAAAGCGTCGTTAGACGAGCTATCTCTTGGTCATCTTCAACAATGAGCACTTTGGTTTTCGACATTCCTATCACCAGTATTTATTAAAAGCGAAGGCAGTATATATACTGGTCATAGATCATCAATGTTGGAATCAGAGCCCTACATTTACCGTACGCAAAACATAGTAATCACTTTTGTACATACACGTTTACAGAATAGAGAACCAACAACCGGTGCGCCTTGGTTTATCAAGGTTTCCTCCTTCAGAGCACATTATTTGCTGTGTTTTAATCGCCTACCACCCGCTTACATTTGCTTTATTTTCTTACGCGCACTTACATTTGATGCGTTTACAAAACCCAATCAAACCAACTATCCATACACCAATGATATAACAGTTAATAATACTGAAAAATCTCAATTTACTGGATAGAAAATTCAATATGATAGACTTACAAGCAAAGGTAATCGATCACCTAATCCTACGCTCAGAGCTTTCCATTTTTCATCGTGAGGTGGACTCTGTTAAGCAATACCTTATTAAAGTAACATTCACCCCATTAATAAATAGATTCAATATTACGCAATAATTACTTCCACAGGGCCTATTTTAAGATGAATAAAACGCTTTCACTGTTATTGACCACCACCGCTTTAATTTCAATATCGTCTTCTACTGACGGTTAGAAACCAGAATCCAATTTGATGCGCGACAACCGAACACACGATTTCGGTGATCGCTGTTCGACCAAAATATCAGTTCACCGAGTTCAATATGATGACAAGTTATCAACCTTTCGAGCATCTCCAGTGTCCAATTTGGATATATGACATTGATAATAAGAGAATAACTTGGGCAAACAGCAGCGCCCTTCCTCTATGGGAGTCTGAAACTCTATTTGAGCTGACATCACGTGACTTTAGTGTCGAGATGTCAAAAGCAATCGAAGCGACATTGGAAGAGTACCAAAGGCAATTTCTACGCAACGAAAGCATCAAGACATGGTGGAACTTCACTCCCAACTACATTTCGAAGCTGCATTATGTCTGTTTTCTGGGATCCCATTGCACGATGGTCGAACGGGTATGTTGGTACAAGTCGTCGCTGAAGAAGGCAGTTTAAGGCACGACCTCGCTTGCTCTGATGGTTCAAACCTCTCCCTTCTATTTGATAAGTCGGGAAGCGTAGTAAGTGCTAACTCCGCGTTTTTTCACAACTACGGCTCACCGTTTAGCACCCTATCCGACTTCGTTTCAAGTGAAGAGACAGCAGCACAATGGCTGTTTACCGTGCGCAAAGGCCGAGAGATATTAGAAGAAGTCAGCTGCGAAATAGATGGCAAGACACACCATTTTGATGTGCAAGGAAAGTGGCTCTTTGATAAGAGTGAACTGCTGTTAAACCTAACCTGTACAACAAAGCAAAAAGAGAAACTGATAAAAGCCAGATACAACGCAGAACACGACTGTTTAACGGAGCTTTATAATCGCCGTGGGATCAGCAACCTTCTAGAAACCAGCATTGCCTATCGCTCACCGTTTGAATTGATGTTTGTCGACCTTGATGGCTTCAAATTAGTTAATGACACTTATGGGCACACTGTCGGAGACCAACTACTCAAACAGGTTGGTGAACGCCTTAAACAGTTGGTTGATGAGAAATGCATGATAGGGCGATTTGGTGGCGACGAATTCATTGTGATTGCCCACACCTACCGAAATCAAAATATCCCACTACTTTGCTCTCGCATCATTGATGCCTTAAACCGAAGTTTCCATATCAGAGGCATCGGCAGTTTATCTGTCGGTTGCAGCATAGGTACCGCGCATTTCCCTGATAACGCGGTTGACCAAGAAACATTGCTAAAGCAAGCGGGTATGGCGATGCATCTTGCAAAAGCGAATGGTCGAAACCGCTTCCAAACGTTTACCCCAGACTTAGCACAAACCCTGCATCGCAAAGTGGAGATCCGCCACCGACTGGCACGCGCCATCGAAAACGACGATCTCAACCTTCACTACCAACCGATCATGAACACCAACAGCGACAAGGTAAAAGGGTTTGAAGCCTTACTTCGATGGTCGGACAAAGAGCTAGGTAACATCGGCCCTGATGAGTTTATTAGCTTAGCGGAGGAGACAGGGCAGATTGTACCGCTCGGCAAATGGGTTCTTAACTCTGCACTCAAACAGCTATCGATATGGCAACGTGAGTTTGATAGTGAGTTGATGATGAGTATCAATATTTCGAGTATTCAGATGCACGCCACCTTTGCCGAGCAGCTATTAGCAATGTTGAACTTCTATAATATCCAACCTCAAAGCATCGCCCTTGAGATCACCGAATCTTCGATGATTTTCAAGCACGGTGAAGTCAGGCAAGCATTAAGCGATATTTCTAAATTAGGTGTTGAACTTCACCTTGATGACTTTGGCACAGGCTACTCGTCACTATCGATGTTGCATGACTTACCGATTAGCACCGTAAAACTCGATAAAAGCTTTGTCCACGGTTCACACAAAGGGAGCAAAGCGATTGTCCAAGCCACCCATGCTATCTGTGAAAAATTGGGGCTAAAAGTGGTTGCTGAAGGTGTCGAAACCGAAACGCAAAAAGCGTTCTTAATCGATTGTGGATACCAGTATCTTCAGGGATTTTTATTTAGTAAACCAATTCCCTCAAATGAAGTCGAAAGTCAGTTTTTGAGTGGTCGACAAATCTACAATTAAAGACTTATTTATCAATAAATTAAGTCGTTTGAATGCTTCCTAAACAATCGGCTGCTGTGGGTGTGCACGCTTACGTATGCTTACATAGCGTTTAACAGTAAGTAAAAACAATTAAATTATTGTTTATAAATAAAATTACTTAGAAACTCAAACAATAAAACACCAAACTATTATACCCACTAACTGTAATGACTTTGATATTTAGATTACCCTCATTCCGTCCCTTTAGCAGAGCAAATAATCGGTAACCATGAACAGACAAAACGGCTTCACTCTTTTAGAACTCATCATCTCTGTATTAATTTTATCGGTCGTTTTGGCGACAGCTATGGTCAAGTTCTTAGACGTTCAAGGAAGTGCTCGTGCGAGTAAAATACACGATGTGGCTGGTAACCTTCGCACGGGTATCGATATGATCTACGCGAAGTCAGCGATTGCTGGCGTTGAGGATGAATGCAACTATGTTGAAAAGACGGAGATTGAGACCTACTACGTCTGCCACGGCTATCCAATCGCCTATGTTGACTCACTAAGAAGACTACTCAATATCGACGCAACAGAGCTTCATGTCATCAACAAAGAAGTAGACTCTGGCAGCAATGCAGAAAGAGTAGCTGCCATCTCTTTCGACACCAAAAACTACACCTATTCGCCAGAAGGAGACTTTTGTCAGGTGCTTTACCAGCCAGAAAAAGAACCGCAAATCGTGGTGCTTGATGGTGCATGTTAAATACTCAACGATTGCACGCTTTCATAGTTAACACAAAGCCACCGCAACAGATCTTTGAATATCATGTGGTTACGCTAACATTTGCTCAAAAATAACACGAATTGATCTAACTTGTTGCTACTTACACTTTTAGGCAGTGCTCATGGTATAACACCAACCTCATTCATATCTTATTTTCATCACTAGCCGATGAATATTTACATGCACACATATTTGATACATATGTCAATGATAATCCCATTAAAATCCTTTAATCAACACCTCATGATAAACATCACCCTTTCCCTATTTTAAATATCCCATCTTAAAGTTTCATTATTTAAACTTCGTAATAGAATAAATTAAAGTCAATTATTCAACAAATATAATTAATTCTATCATTGATTACTTTAATTAAATCACAAAAACAATAAGCCGTTTAAATTATATTAATATCACATAAACTGACATAATTTAATTTTATCCTGAAAAATTCTGATAAATCTGACACATCGATAATCTGAATGAATACCATCAGAAGCTACATTAGAAACCTCTAAATCCAGTCGCTAAACCTACCGCGTAGAAGCTGTGAAATGGATAAATACCAAAACAAATGGATAAATCCCCTTTACCCCTTGTAAATCATTGGCTTTCATTTATAAATTCAACTTTTGGGTGAACATCTCCATAACCTTTCGTTAAAGCCCAAATTCTGCGATTAGTATCAACATCTTAAGAGAAAATGGTGACATTTTGGTTATATTATTTAGATCGAACTCTTGTGTTGAATGACAATCCCAGCCATCACATATCCATCACACAAATATAATAACTATCGCTTAGGAGTTGAGCTATGCACTGTTCTTTCAATATAAATAACAATAATGAGAGCTTGCAACTGATCTACAATGAAGAAAAGATATACATAAAAAGAGACAGCAATAAGATATCAGAGGAAACTCTTAATAATAAAGAGAGTTTTGTTTTCAAATACCTTATTGAACACTCGTCAATATCAAACCCTCAATCTGCACGAGATGTTGAAGAGTCTTTTAAATTACACTTTGATGAAGAGTTTAGTTTATACGCGTTAAAAAACATTATTGCTTCTATAAGAAAGAAATATCGAATCTTATGTAAAAAAGCGAAGGTAGATAATAATAGCGAACTTATCTCTAACCTTTATAAGGTAGGTTACTTTATCGATCTCGATAAAAGCTCAACCAACCGTATCGCACCTAAGTACGACATCAACCAGTTCAAGCCCAGCCAGTTCGAGATGTTGAAACTGATGTTCAACACCTATCATCGAGAGCTGATCAAGGCTCTGATAGCCGTGTTCACCATCTCTTCATTTTTCCTCTTCGTTGCCTACTTTTTCCAAATCCTTTATACGACGAAGATTGCAGATGAATACAGCGAAAACACCAAACATATTGTTGAAGAAATCATGCTCTATGGTTGCGATAACCAAGGGGCTGTGCACTCATTAAGGCATTCGCTCAACCTGGATTCTGTCATCATGACTACGTCTTATGGTTCATGTTATATCTCCAAAACACGATCGAAAATGGTAGACCTTGATCAAGTTGATGACTTTTACGATAGTGCCGATTTCGCTTATTCACGCTTCGCAGACACTAAGCATGACATTGACCTTACGGTGCGTATTTCTACACGCTCTATTGAAGCTCGATACAAAAACTCACTATTGCCTCTGTTAGTCGACTCGGTCTCGATCCAGAAGAATGGTTATTACATTCTGAACCTTGGTGAAGAAAGTAAAGCTATCTATCAAACACCACTGCCAACCGGCGCAACCATTACCTTTTACAGTGACGATATTGTCGTACTGTGGACTGCGCTTTCTCTGATTCTCGCCACACTGCTTTATCGCTCCTATATTCTGGGTTTTATGATCTACCTGTTTCGTTGGAAACACATCTCCTTTGAAGAAGAGCCCATCATCAACACCGAAGACAACAGCGTCCTGTATTACGAGTTGTTATCTCGAGTTCGTAACGTTGGCGTTTTAAGCTTCATCAACACCATGAGACGCACCAATTTACTCACCTTTCACACTATCTTGCTCATCGAGACGGTCAGAAAAGCCAAATTACACAACAGCCATGAGATCTATGGTGTCAACGTGTGTCCGAGCGCTTTGGTGGGGTCGAACTTCGCAAGGCTCAGAGAGCATTTGGCCGCGATGGAAGCGAATGAATTTGTCGTCGAGATTACTGAATATTCGAACATTGGCTATGGATGCGAGGTTATCGATAACATTAAGGATATCAAAAAGCTTGGTATCACTATCGCTCTGGATGACTTTGGTACAGGCAATAACAACATCGAAATCATCAATGTTATCTCTCCGGCCTATCTAAAACTGGATCGTTGTTTTGTTAAGGATATCGAGTCAGGAGAGCATCATCAGGGTGTATTGCTTAATATCTCTGAGATTGGACGCTTATCAAATATCACGATGATTTATGAAGGTGTCGAGACGCGCAGGCAGCAATACATCTTGTGTCAGCTAGGCTACAACTTACATCAAGGCTACCTATATAGCCGGCCCAATGACTTAGAGGAGCAATAGGCTCTGCCTAATAAAAATCTTGATGAGCAACCATTGCCTATTCAAATAATCATCGCTCATACAGCTGCTTGAAAGCCCACAAGGACGTAGGCTTCAAGTACCCTCCCCGCCAAACATGCTTTATCCAAAAATAAAGATATCCGATCCATTTTCATAAAACCCTTGCCAATTCGTATAAAAAGGTTAGTGTTATACACATGTATATCACCATGCAGTTTTAATTATGACCGAATGGAAAGACGACCAACCGATCTTTAGGCAACTTGCCACAAAGATCAGTGACCAAATTCTTCAAGGTGTTTGGTTAGAGCAACAAGCATTACCCTCTGTGCGTGCGGTTGCTGCCGATCTCAAGATCAACCACCTTACTGTCATGAAAAGCTATCAGTTACTGGTAGATGAAGACTTGGTAGAGAAAAAACGCGGCCAAGGTATGTATGTGGCCGAAGGGGCACTTCAAAAATTGAAAGAGTCTGCACACCAATCATTCATCAACACACAGATCCCAGCCATCGCTGAGACGCTAAGCATCATTGATATGAGTGTCGAAGAACTCGTGGAACAGCTAGCACAACATATAAAGGACAAGTCATGAGTACTTTACTTTCCGTGAAAAACGTAACCAAAACCTATTCAAATCAAGTGGGTGTCGAGAACATCAACTTCGAGTTAAAGCCAGGGCAAGTACTTGGGCTTCTGGGCCACAATGGCGCGGGCAAATCGACACTGATCAAATCACTGCTTGGTGGCCACAACTATCAAGGTGAGATTGAAGTAAACGGCTACCACCCTATCCACCAGCACGCAGAGCTCATGCAGCATTTATCGTATATTTCAGATGTTAACGTGTTACCAGAGTGGATGACCGTTAAACAACTGCTTCGATACACACAAGGTGTTCACCCTAGCTTCAACAAACAAAAAGCAGAGCAGACGCTAAGCAGCACCAACATTAAGCTCTCTTCTAAGATCAAGCAGCTTTCTAAAGGGATGAAAGTACAACTTCACCTTGCGATCATCATCGCGACTGACACCCAAGTGTTGATCTTAGATGAGCCTACACTTGGTCTAGATTTACTGTACCGCGATACTTTTTACCGCCATCTACTTGAGTGGTTCCACGACGGCGAACGCGCCATGATCATTGCAAGCCATGAGGTTTCAGAGATTGAACACTTATTAACGGATGTTCTGATTTTAAAACAAGGCCATTGTGTGCTGCAAAAGAGCATGGAAGACATCGAAAACGACTATTTCATTATCGAAGTCGCAAATAACCATTCAAGTGAGATACAGAAACTCAAACCACTGACCTCGCAATCAGGCCTCGGCACCACTAAGTGGTTGTTGGAAGGTCAATACAAAGCGCAGGTTGAATCACTAGGTAACATCTATAACGTTGGTCTAGCAGACCTATTCCTTGCAACACAGACGGAGAAGGCATAATGCATCCAAGTTTTTACATGCTAGAAAAAGAACTCATCGAGCACAAAGTTAACACTCGATTGCCTCTGTTTGTCGCATTATGTGGTTTCTTACTGTTCGTTGGTCTGTTCTTTAATGGCGCAGCGCAACATGAGTTTTTCTTTGAAATGCAAGTGAATGGTGACGTGAGCGACATCCACAGAGAGTTCGCACAAGATCTCAACTCAGTGATCTACTTTGGCGCGGGCCTTATTTCACTGATCCTGTCGACGCTTTATATCCCTAAAACGCTGCGTAAAGAGCGCCAAGAAGGCAGTTCGATGTTTTGGAGAAGTATGCCAGTATCTAACGCTATGACTCACGGCGTGAAACTCGGCTTCGGTTTAGTGGTGATTCCAGCAATCTGTGCGTTGCTCGTGCTGTTCGCAGATTTTCTATTCTGGATATTGAACGTCTCAAGTGAGCAACAACTCGCGCTATTGGTTGAGCAGCAATCTCTGTTTTATGTGCTGAGCAACTGGGTCGTGTTTTTTGGACGAATGATGTTAGTTGCACTGGTTTTATTACCACTGGCAACCGTCACTCTAGCGATTTCGCAGCTGGTGAACTCTCCATTGCTTGTCATTTTCATCTCAAGCTATGCGATTAAGTTCCTCTCTGTCGCCGTGTTTGGGTTCTATGGCATCAATGACTTCCTATCTCTCATCGCGTCATTACCAATGAATGTGCTCATAGCAAGCAACCCATTAAGTGCGATTGCAGAAGCGCCGATTTTATCTCTAGGTATTTACGCACTGATCGGTGTTGGTGGCTATCTTCTGAGCCTAAAGCTGAACCGAACCGATGATGTCAGTTTGAAGACGCTCTTCCAACGTTAACGCATTAGCTCCTGACGTTGGTGTTATCTCTCCCGAGCAGGTAACACATCAGATATCAAAATCTAAATCAAAGCTTCTGAGAAATCGGGAGCTTTTTTATTATCAGGACTTTAACGAATACAGGGGTGCGAAACCAAGGAACAAGAAACAAGAAACAAGAAACAAGAAACAAGAAACAAACAGTTTTAGTTTAGGGGAATAGATTTAACAAACGAAGATAAACTTAGAGGAGGTATTAATGAGCTGACATTGAATTGCATTGTTGTTGATGCCTGCCAGCTCTTTGGGGATGATTTCGTTAGTCGCCGACCAGATGAAGGTCCTTGAGAGTGCTAATGAAATCAGTTTGTTGCGTTTTACATTTGATTAAGCTTTTCAGCTTTTAAAGCTTTACGATTTAAAGCTTATTTCTTTGATGCTTCTTTAGACGTGTCTTTCCAGTATTGGATACGAACGCGATGAAGCTGTGCTCTTCTCATTTTTTTCATAAGGGATATTTCCTTTTCTTTAACTGCTCTTCATGAGCTATTTTTATTGCCAACCATTCGAATCTAACGGTGTTTGATGCCCAGATCAATGATACAAATCACAAAATATATAGAGTTTTGAGTACCATTTACATCAAAGTATGACCTAGATATCAACTATGGCTCAATTCAATCCTATGAGCCGCTGTTCAAAATTAAGGTTAATTCTCTCAGATGACAAATTCATTTCAGTATCAATACAGTTCAATGATACTAGTTTAATAGACCGGACCAACGTTGATTTAGTTCCAGTGTCTTATCATTTATTGATTACACAGCCCTCAAGGTTACGGTGTAACCAAAATGCATTCTATGTGAACAAATAATCGTCACATTAGCCTATACGTCACAACATCAAAATGGGATTATGTTTGTAAAGGATAGAGCTTTTGATAGAAAAAAGCCGTAGTGGACAAAATTAAATAGACGTAATTAAATGGACGTAATTATGAGTAAAGTAATTCTGCAAGGGCATATTCTAGTGCCAGACAACGATCTAGAAGCCGTAACACAAGCCTTGGTTGTGCACAAAGAACTGACACTGGGAGAACCTGGTTGTATTGTGTTTCGAGTCAGTCAAAGCACACTTCAACCTAATCGCTTTGAAGTGTATGAAGAATTCACTAGCCGAGAAGCATTCGAAGCCCATCAACAGCGAGTAAAAGCGTCTGAATGGGGTGAAATCTCCCAGAATGTGACACGTCATTACCAAGTCACCGATGTTCCGACATCATAATGATAAATCCGCTAGCCAACAGTATCGTCACGTTGATCAAACAAGATCCCTTACGAATGCAGGTTTTAAGCTGTGTCGCTCAGTTGGATTTACCGCAGTGTTATGTTGCTGCAGGCTTTGTGAGAAACCTCGTTTGGGATCACCTACATGGCTATGCCTCCCCGACTCCACTCAACGATATTGATGTGATCTACTTTGATCCCATTGATACCTCTTACGAATCGGATTTTAGATACGAGGCTCAGCTTAAACAATGCTTACCCGAACTGCATTGGCAAGTTCGCAATCAAGCCTGCATGCACACTAGAAATGGAGATGAACCTTACCAAGGCTCATTGGATGCGATGAGTTACTGGCCAGAGAAAGAAACCGCAGTCGCCGTAAAGCAAAATCTTAATGGAGACATCGAGTGTATTTCATCTTTTGGTTTAGAGAGTTTGTTTGATTTGAAGATCACACCGAACCCCAATCGCAGCAAAGACGTGTTTGACCAACGAGTTCAGTCTAAGAACTGGTTAACTCATTGGCCCAAATTAGCGATTGGTCACAGTTAACGATTAACCACAGCGAGTTAATGAGCGGCTACAGTCAACTAGCGGCCAGATTCAAAATGAAAACCATTGACTAAAAGCCCAATCAGATCGAACATGCCCCCACTTGCTTAGCTTATTAGCTTAGTAAGTTAGTAACTATCCAAGTCATCAACCGCGCGCGGTCACTCACTTCTGCGCTCTCTCGTCATACTGAGTAACGACCATGAACCAACAATACATGCTGCAAGCACTCGAAGCTTCGCGCCAAGCCTTACCTGATTGCCAACCAAACCCGCCAGTAGGGTGTGTTTTGGTGAAAGACGATAAGGTGGTGTCTGTTGGGTATACACAGAAGGTGGGTGGAAACCACGCCGAGGTTGAAGCACTGAATGGCCATGACAGCAAAACGGACGGAACAATGGAAGAGGTTACCGCTTACGTAACTTTAGAGCCATGTTCATTTATTGGCAGAACACCCGCTTGTGCCAATACATTGGTTAAAGCAGGTGTAAAACACGTAGTCGTGGCGATGCTAGACCCAGACCCTCGTAATAATGGCCGTGGTGTTGCGATCCTTGAATCGCACGGCGTGAAGGTGGATGTGGGGTTATGCCAAGCGCAAGTAAGCGCGTTTTTAACCCCTTACCTTGGTAAGTCCTAGATCTTAAACAGCCAGTGCTAGTTCAATTTCACGCGGTAAAGCGGATTGACTGGCTTATCGACAAAGTATGACCAAATATGATCGTAGACGGCATGTTGGTTGGGGAACGGCGCAAGTGCTTTCGCTTCCTCTAAATCGCACCAGCGGTACTCCGTATGCTCGTCATTCAGTTCAATCGCTTGGTTGGGTGGGCATAGCACCGCAAACACAGGGATGAGCTGAATCACATTAACGTGCGCTTCGTAAAACTGCTCCAGAAACTGCGCGTTATACAAGGCTTCCACTTTAATTTGGGTCTCTTCTTCAAACTCGCGCACGATAGCCTGCCAGCCTGTTTCACCGGCTTCAATCGAGCCTGCGACATGGCACCAAAACTCGCCCTTCACACGCTTCATTAGTAGCATTTTCATTTGTCCGTCGATCTCTGAAATAGCGACACCAGATACAATCGAAGTATTGAGTGGAATCATAACGTTACCTTAGGTTGAACAAGAGGGCGGCAAGGCTACCACCCTTCGTTTGTGAAGTTACCTTCTATGATTAAAAATGAGAAGTTACTCATCAATTAATGAAGTTCAAGCCATAGCTCATGGGTTCCGTGTTAACCGTCTCGCTTAGCTATCCAGTAATAGAACCATTTCTTATTTGAGGCGCTTTTCGATAAAGAGTAGAATCGCCGCCTCGTACTGTGTTTAAAGTCTCTAAACATACACAGTAGACTCACAACCATTTATCACCACGATATAAGTATTAAGACGACTATGCACTCATCAAAATCAACGCACGACTCAGATAACAGCCACACACCTGAGCATTGCTTCACCCGCTTTCAACAGCCGATCGAGTCATATTCGTTGCCAGAGCGTTTCACCTTCCCGTTCTACTACGAACCACACCCATTGTGTGAAATCGCTTCTCATCAGCTTCAACAATATCTAGAAACTCAAACCGATTGGCAACATGACTTCGGGCTAGATTCTGACGCTGGTCGCGGCAAAATGTTTGGTGTGTTGTTAGTAAGAAGCCCAGAAGGTGAATTGGGTTACTTCTCTGCTTTTTCAGGGAAAATCGCCGACCAGAACCTATTGCCTCACTTTGTACCGCCAGTCTTCGACATGCTGAGCAGCGACAGTTTTTTCCATCAAGACACAGCCGACATGATGGCTGTAAACGCTGAGTTTAAAGCGCTACAAGCAAATACTAAATACCTTGAATTGTGCGAGCAACTGGCACAGCAAAAAGCGCAAGCTGAGCAAGAGATTGAAGCTCAACGACTATTGATTATTGAAGGCCGAAAAACGCGTAAAGAAAAACGTGAACAAGGTAAAGAAAACCTTGATGAGCAAGCTTTCGAACAGCTAAATAACGAGCTAAACAAAGCCAGTGTTGCCGACAAGAACCAGCAGAAGCACCTAAAGCTCAACTGGGAACAGACTCTGCAAGTGTTGCAGGCTAAAGTGGATGTTTTCACCACTCAACTGGCTGAGCTAAAAGAGCAAAGAGCACACATTTCTCATCAGCTTCAACACAAGTTGTTTTCACAATACGCTTTCCAAAATGCGGAAGGAAACGTTGAAGACCTTAACCAGATCTTTGAAAACACGCCAAACAAGATACCACCAGCTGGCTCTGGTGAATGCGCTGCGCCTAAATTGCTGCAATACGCGTACTTAAATGGTTACACGCCACTGGCATTGGCTGAATTTTGGTGGGGTCGCTCTCCAAAGTCGGAAATCCGTAAGCACAAGAAATACTACGCTTCTTGTCAGAGTAAATGTGTGCCGATTTTAGGTCATATGATGAAAGGCCTTGAAGTCGATCCAAACCCATTGCTAGAGAACCCTGCTGAAGGCAAAGAACTGGATATTCTGTTCCAAGATGAGCACATCGTGGTAGTACACAAGCCAGCAGGTTTTCTATCCGTGCCGGGTAAGACCATTAAAGATTCCGCCTACACACGCGTTCAAGAAATGCATCCCGACGTTGAAGGCCCATTTGTTATCCACCGTTTGGATATGGCGACCTCTGGCATTCTGATATTTGCTTTAACACGACGTGCGAACAAAAGCTTACAGAAGCAGTTCATTACTCGTGAAGTTGAGAAGCGATATGTCGCAATGATTGAAGGTGTGCTAGACCAAGGTGAAGGCTATATTCGACTACCATTGCGTGGTGACTTGTATGACCGCCCTCGTCAGATTGTTTGCTTCGAACACGGCAAGCCTGCAGAAACCAAATGGGAAGTGATTGAGCGAAACGAGCAGACCACTAAGGTTTACCTGCACCCTAAAACAGGCCGTACACACCAGTTACGTGTTCACTGTTCACACCAAGAAGGCCTTAACATGCCTATCGTGGGTGATGGCCTATATGGCAATAAAGCCGACCGACTGCACCTACACGCAGAAAGACTTGCACTGCACCACCCAGTGACTAAAGAGTGGATGGAGTTTCAGTTCGACGCTGAATTCTAAAATCTCTCATTAGTACCGAGCTTTAAAAAAGGAGTCACACCGCTTGTGGCTCCTACCTCTTTTGGGTATATCTCCACGCTTATTGCACTACATCAAGATTCACTTTGTTGTGAAGAGTAGCATGCCCACCTTCTTCTCTCCTTGAGGCCTTTGATATGTCATCAGCTGCTTTGAATTTGCCCCACAACACACGAACTTCTTCTCTGATAACTGCGCAAGCACCAAGCTTGAAACCACTAGCAACCAAAAAGCCTAATCTAAATTTGGCAATGCTAAGCTTAATTGAAGAAGTTAAAAACGAACTCCCACTTTACGAATCGGAGACGTTTATCTGTGGGCCAAAAGGAAACTGCTCGGGTTGCTCTAAGAAACTACTTGAGATGGTCGACAGTGAGTTAATGTATTGGGAGCACAGTATTTCCATTGGCCGAGGCCCTAACTTCGAAGAACTGCGCCGCTTTGGTAAGCTTTGCAGCAGCGTTCGACGTGGTTTAGAGCGTAACGGTTTAGTCGAAAAACGCCCAAAGAAAAGATAACAAGCCAAATCGATAATCATTACAATGTGTCGTTGGCGATCACAAGCCACCCTGCTACTAACTGATTGAACTCGTTAGCTATAAAAGCAATAATGTTTTGTAATACAATTCAGTGCACAGACCGACTTCATAGATTCGAACTCATAGAGATAAGTTCATCGATACTTTCACCATATTCTTGAACGACTCTATCCTTCTTGTCTGACGTGCCTTAGTCTTCTGTATATCAATATCACATCAATTGGAAACCTATCTTGGACAACGGAGAGCCACCTTGAAGAGACCACAACCAGTACTGGGAAAGACCGGTATGCTATTTTTTCTCGTCATAATAAGTGCTTTCCCTCCATTGACCATCGACCTTTACTTACCTGCGCTTCCGCAGATGGTCGAGGTGTTTAATACTGACCGATCCATGGTCAACCTAACCCTGAGCAGCTACTTCGTTACTTACGCCATCGGTCTTTTGTTCTGGGGGCCGCTCAGCGAAAAATTTGGTCGTAAGCCGATCCTATTGATTGGATTAGCGGGCTATATGGTCGCGAGCATATTGTGCGCGATGACCAATAGCATCGAACAGTTGATTGGTGCTCGTGTATTCCAAGCCTTTGCGGGCAGTGCCATCACCGTTATCGCGACTGCCATTGTCAAAGATCTTTATGACGGCCGAGAACGTGAAAAGATCATGGCGACTATCATGTCACTGGTGATCATCGCACCAATGGTTGCGCCTGTGTTTGGAGCCTTTTTACTGAAAATTGCTTCTTGGCGAATGATGTTTGTCACGCTCGCCATTTTTGGTGCATTTGCGTCAGTATTAGCTTGCTGCTACCAAGAAACACTCGAAAACAAATACCAAGGTTCCATATTCCGCTCATGGGGAAGAATGGGCGTGGTCATGAAAAACCGCTCGTTCGTCAAGCTGCTGGTCATTTTCTCTATCATACCGATGGCGTTGATGGGCTTTCTTGCGGCGGGTTCTTATATCTACATCGATCACTTTGGATTGACCGAACAACAGTTTAGTTACGCGTTCGCATTCAATGCATTGTGCGCCTCATTTGGTCCAACAATTTACATGAAGTTGTCCTACCGAATGCCGGTTCAAAAGGTCATCTCAGGATGTTTTGCTTTATTAGCGCTTGCGGGAATCTTCACTCTAACCATTGGCGACCTGTCCCCTTGGTTCTTCATGTTCATCGCTGCACCAGCGACATTAATGGCGATCATCATGCGAGTACCAGGTACCAACTTGATGTTGAATCAACAAGATCATGACACGGGCTCTGCCGTCGCACTGATACAGTTCTTCAGCATGATTTGTGGTTCGCTTGGCATGGTGTTGGTTTCAATCCGCCCAGATTCACTGATTGAAAACCTAGGCTTTATTCAATTATCCGTCGGTACGTTAGGCGGCCTGATGTGGCTAATGATCAGAAACAAAGAGTTCGTGACTAATAAGCTGAATTAGGCGCATCCAAAATAACTAAGTTTGCACTCAAACACGATTTAGGGCGTCCTCGATCGTGTTTGAGGTCTCGCGCTCACTGGCTTTAGCGCATATTGGCTCCAATCACCTCAATTGGAGTTAAACCATGAAATGGATACATTTACTGTTCACATCCCTACTTTTCCTCTGCGCTTCATCCATCGCTTCCGATGTCGGATTCACTCAAGTCACCTTAACTGACGACCCTAATCGCCCGCTAAACACTGCCATTTGGTATCCCACACAAGATGTCTTAGACACAACCTTGATTGGCGATAACCCAGCCTTCATCGGCACGAAAGTCATCAAAGATGGAGAGATTCAATCAGGCATTTTTCCAGTTGTACTGCTATCACACGGCTACCGAGGAAACTGGCGAAACCAAAATTGGTTGGCGACCGAACTTGCGAGTCGTGGCTACATCGTAGCGGCCACTGACCATCCGGGAACCACCTCTTTCGACCAATCTCCAGAGCAAGCGGCCAAGTGGTGGGAGAGGCCGCGAGATATCACTCGAACCATCGATTACCTGTTAAGCGAAGTTCAATGGAAGCAGGCTGTTAACGCCAACAATATCACTGCAATCGGACACTCGCTAGGAGGCTGGACAGTGATGCAATTGGCAGGAGCGAAAATAGATAGAGCGACCTTTGAAGCCGAGTGTCTTATATACCCTAACCCGCGTACCTGTGGGCTGTCTGATGAATTAGGGCTATCACAAGCCCAACCAGCTGAACCAAATGAAAAAGACCTATCAGACCCTAGAATTCAGCGCGTTGTCAGCCTTGATTTGGGGCTTGCTCGTAGCTTCTCAGTCGGCAGCTTAAATGACGTTACAGTGCCAACCTTAATATTGGCGGCTGGGATTGATATTGGGGATCTACCTCAGGCATTAGAATCTGGCTACATTGCTGAGCACATGCCTCTTAATTTAAGACGCTATAAGGTCTACGAAAGCGCTACCCATTTCAGCTTCATTCAAAGTTGCAAAGCTGGGGCGGTACCGATGCTTGAAGAAGAAGTGCCAGGCGATGGCATTATTTGTAAAGATGGCGTTGGTACATCACGCGACCAGCTACATCAATTGATCTTAAACGACATCGTTAGCTTTCTTAATTGATAAACAGAAAGCAAACACACTCAATCTAACACTTGCGACGAACTCCGAAACTCACTCGGAGTTTGCCCAGTTATCCTTGAAAACTCGCGATTGAAATTGGACTTGGTCTGAAATCCGGAACTAAGGAAGATATCCGTTATCGCTTCATCACTTTGCATCAGGAGAGTCTTAGCGTGCTCAATTCGATAGGCGTTAATCACCTTGGAAATGTTCTGGTGGTGAGTTTGATTAACCGCAGACGATATTTTTCGAGCTGGGATACCTAGCTTTCTCGCCACTCGATTCAGGGACAAGTCAGGATCTTTGAACACCTGATGATCCTTCATTAACGCATCAAACTTAGCGACGATCTGCGTGACTTCTTTGTCTTCGTCTAAGCTCAACGTTGGTATCAATGCCTCAACTTCGTCTTGTATGCTATTTAGCGTTGAAAGTTCGCTCTGTTGTTGATTTTTTTTCGGAGTCGGAGACGTACTGGTACTGACAACGACCACAGCCCCAACAATTGCGGGAATAAGAACTAGGTAACCAATAGACAGAATTAAGTCGGTGTGTTGTGCGTTAAGCAGCAAAATATCATACGAGATAATGCTATCCACTAGAGCCGAAAACAGTAAGGCTATACCTGCCGTACGCTCAGCATACAAAACATTCGATACATCACTCAGCCTGACGTGCTCTGGGAAGTTAAACGATGATTTCAACAACAAGCAGCCATAGCTGAGATATAGCGAGATCAACAATAGATCAATCGTTCCATCCCAAATATACGAATAAGAAAAGGAGCCAACCAGAACAACGACTGGGCCTAAGCAATGCAAAAGAGACAAAGGTTTACTTCGATGAGCTCCCGCAAAGCAGAGCCATGCCACCACAGGTACACTTGCCCCTGGAACCGGTTGTAAGAAACGGAACAACGCAATATCAAACGTCCAACGTAGCCCAACAACAGTAATCATCAACGCACACAACATAATAAACCAAAACGGTTTTTGGCTTGTTTGTGGGTAACGATATCTAAGCAAAACAGCCGTGACGCATAACAGCAGAGCTGCAATAAATGGTAGGGGAATGGCGAGCATCAAAATTCCATTTAAATAACTGAGTACATAGCCTCGATAATTCAATAGATATCGATGACAACTTGAATTCATGGTAATCCATTCATCAGATGTAATAAAGGCTCCTATTAAGGAGCCTTCTTATCAAAGCTAGTTACGACTGAGTTTGGTCAATTACTACTAAGCTTTAGCTACTTGGCGTGCTGGATGTTTGATAAACACAGCGACCACAGCAACGACTGCAAGCGCAAAACAGTAGTAAGAGTTAGCCACGATATCCAAAGGCGATAGGTTAAATACCGAACCTAATAGCAATACCTGTGCACCGTAAGGCAGTACCCCTTGAATCACACAAGAGAAGATATCCAATAAGCTGGCAGAGCGACGTGGAGACACGTTATTTTCTTCAGCTAATTGGCGAGCCACGCTGCCAGATACAATAATCGCTACCGTATTGTTTGCCGTACATAGGTTCACCATTGATACCAAGCCAGCAATACCGAGCTCACTCGCACGGCCATTGGCTTGCTTAGAGTGTGAAGAACCAAACGCACGAATCAAACCGCTCACTAAGTTAGTCAGAAACGCCAGTCCACCTTGGCGACGCATTAGCTCACTCAAACCACCAATCAACATCGACAGTAAGAAGATCTCCTGCATGTTGCCAAAGCCAGCATAGATATCTTGAGCGTAATCGGTCAAACCGTAGTTCTCAACAGAACCTAGACTTACACCACCCGCCAGCAAGATACCAATTGTCAGCACAACGAACACATTCATGCCCGATACAGCAAGAATCAAAATAGTGATGTACGGCAGTACTTTCAGCCACTCGATTGGGCCTGTTTCAGGAACCTGAGTTGCAGTGCTGTTGAAAGCAAAGATAACAATCGCGATAAGAGCAGCTGGAAGTGCAATGCGGATGTTTTCTTTAAACTTATCTCTCATCTCACAGCCTTGCGAACGTGTCGCGGCAATGGTGGTATCAGAGATGATAGACAGGTTGTCACCAAACATCGCGCCACTCAAAACAACACCTGCTGTCAGTGGAATGCTCATGCCTGCTGAATCTGCAATGCCTAACGCCACAGGTGCAACCGCAGCGATGGTACCCATAGAAGTGCCCATTGCTGTTGCGATGAAAGCAGAAATAAGGAAGATACCCGGCAGAATCATGCTAGTTGGAATAGCAGATAGGCCAAGGTTTACAGTCGCGTCAACGCCACCAGAGGCTTTAGCCACAGCCGCAAAAGCACCCGCCAATAGGTAGATCATACACATTGCAATAATGTCTTTGTGACCGACTCCACTCAGGAATTGCTCGATAGCACGGTTCAATTTATCTTTGCTTAGTAACAGCGCCAACATCACCGCAGGCAAAGCCGCAATCGGAGCTGGAAGCTGATAGAACGCAAAGTCGACGCCTTGCAACGACAAGTACGTACCTACGCCAATAAACAGCGAAAGGAAAACAATCAGAGGGATAAGTGCAACTGCAGAAGGTGCAATTACAGCATTAGAATTTTTCGAATTAGACATGGAACGACAACGCAATAGAACAGGGAGAAGAGAGACTAATGTCACACTTAGAACTTGTCAACGTCTAGACGTCTAAACGCCCAATTAAATTCAAAGTAATAAGAACCCTATTGAACATCACTTAATAAAAAAGGCTATTTACTAATCAGTAAATAGCCTTTCGATAACAGATAGTGCGCCAATAGAAGCTAGCGTTTTTGTAAACTTAGCAGATAAACGTAATTAGCGTTTCTGCTTAAACGTTACTTGGTATTCGCCAATATCTTGGTAATGGAATGTCGTTAGCTTATCGAATTCCATTTCTACGATACCGCAGTAAGAACCCGTGATGATTGCTTCACCCGCTTGGAAATCGACACCACGACGCGTCATGTAGTTAATCAGCCAGTAGATTGGACTTGGTGGCAGTGTATTCGGGTGCTTACCGTCAAATGCTTGAACTTGCTCGCCTTGAGTTACTTCAATACTGATCTCAGCAGAGGTGAACGCTTTTTCGCGATCAATCTCAGGGCCGATGAACAAGCCTTGGTTTACTAGGCCGTCAGCAAGTCTTTCATAGAACTCGGCACCGCTGTCATCAGCAAAGCGAGATTGCATTAACTCAAGAGCCATATGGCAAGAACCAATCGCTTCATTGATTTGCTCTTCACTGTAGCCTTCTTGGCTTGCAGGCAGACTCTTAGTAAGTGTAAATGCAATTTCAGGCTCAACACGTACTACGTCGTTGTCTGCAAACAGTTCGCAAACCTCGCCTTGTTGAACACTACCCGAGAAAATAGGCGCAACAATGAACTTGTCTTCAGCTAAAGGAAGCAAACACTTCCACCCACCTACTTTATCGCTCTGAAGGTCAATCATTGATGCTTGAATTTTCAACGCATCTTCCAAGTCATTCGGACGATACTGTTCGTCCAATCTTGGTGCTTTAGTTCCCGCGACGCGGCGACTCAGCAGTTCTTCAGCTGCTTGCTCAAATACATTTGTCACATAATACCACCTTTAGTTTTATGACCCGTATAATATCGGATTTCTTGAAGCTTGAATAGACAATTAAACAACGAAGCAACACCGAAAATTCAGCCATCAATTTTCGCATATTCTAGACGCAAACAACTGAAATCATTTTGATTTAAATACCATAAAAGCCAGTAAGTTGGTTACTGGCTTTCTAGATGTACGATTGATGATTAGGCTTTACTGCCCTTTCAACGTCTTCTTTAGATTCTGCATGAAGTTTCTGAAATGAGGCATGAAATCAACAAACAGAGGGTGCTTTCTGTCTTGCATCATCATTGGGCCGAGTAATCGAATGCTCACCCCTAGTCGCGTTGCTGATTGCTCGTCTAAGCCGCTGTCTTGTTTGATCTTCTCAACAATCGCGAACATGTTTTCTCTGTCTTCAATTTCAAACTGCATGGTTTGCAGTTCACGATCTTCTTTGATGTTCACTTCTTCGATAGTGATACGGTAGTTATTGTGTTTGCCTGTGAATGCTGTCATGTGGATCTCCTACAATGCTTAAAAAGTGTTTTGGCTAGCTCTTCATGAATCGTTCGAGCTTAGGTTTAACCGTCATCGACATCACGACCATGATCGTAAGGCCAATAGGAAGCGCAGCAATAAATCCATTAAACCATCCACTGGTGGTAAACGCCGATGTATCCGAAAATCCAATATTATTTGCCGCTGTTACAAATGCCATGATGGACTCCATGATAAAAGCCATAATCAATCCCACGATTAGGTTGCGAGCTTTCTCGCCGTAATTGGGCAACGCCTTAGCAGTGACTTTAGTCACCAAAGTCATCATCACCATGCCGATTGGCATCATAATCACGACAGCAAGCGCTAACGATGATAGCCAATTGCTGATGAATTCCTCACCAAACCCGACATTCATGTAAGTCATAACCGCTGTTAAACTGCCGCCAATCGTCAGCATTAAACTCATCATTACCAAAGCTTTGTGCAATACAGGCGTGGCTTTTTGCTCAGGAAGAGTTGGCGTTAATGTTGCTTGAATCGTCATATCTATATTCCTGTCTTGAATTTACGAACAATTAAGTTGATAATGTCAACTATAAACAAAGTGGTTGATATTGTCAACTAGATTTCTAAGGATCGTTTATGTCTGATAACACATCGCTAGAATCCATCTTTCGTTTGGTACACTCTTTGAAACGTCAAATGAGTGAACAGATTGAGAGTTTGGACTCTGACATCGCGCCAATGAATATTCGTGTAATGAAGATCATTACCAAGAAGTCTCCATGTACTTCTATTGATATTGCACACTTCCTAAACCGCGATAAGGCGCAAGTCACTAGGCTCGTTAACGCGTTGATCAGTCAGGAACTTGTGAAGAAATCGCCTAATCCCGAAGACAAGCGCAGCCAGTTATTGGTTCTGACCGATAAGGGTCAAGAGATCATGAATAAGGTCGCGAATATTGATCGTGAAATGCTGAAGAGAATGACCAAAGGCATGGCCGACGATGAGTTAGAACAGTTTCGAAAAATCGCGAGCAAGATGGCTCACAATCTAGAAAACTGATCTAGAGAATGAGTGATTAGAAATAGATCGGCTCTTTGAAACAAAGCCGATCTTTAGAAAGATGAAAAAAACGCCACCGAATCGTACGATCGGTGGCGTTTTTTGTATGAGCTGATTTGATATAGATTAGCGGTATGGCTACCTCTAACTTAGATGACCGTTTTAATTAGATGCTAGTTTCCACCATGCTTGAACAGGTACTGGCTCTGCGATCACTAGGCGTTCACCCATCACAGGGCTCACCATTTGCACGTCTCGCTCTTTGCTTATCGTCAGTGCTTGCTCCATTGGGTCTTGCCAATCGTGCATAGAAAGGTCAAACGTGCTGTTGTGGATTGGCATCATCACCTTACCCTGAAGGTCAATGTGCGCTTGAACGCTTTGCTCTGGGAACATATGAATATCCGCCCAAAGTGAGTTATACGCGCCCGTTTCAACCATGGTTAAATCAAACGGTCCGAAACGCTCACCAATCTCTTTAAAGCCGTTGAAGTAACCAGAGTCACCGCTAAAGAAGACTTTCTTATCTGAAGCGTTAATGACCCAACTCCCCCACAGTGTTTGGTCACGATCAAGTATGCCACGCCCAGAAAAATGTTGTGTCGGCGTCAAAGTGAACTCGATATCAGCAACGGTTGCCGACCCCCACCAGTTCAACTCAATGATCTTTGCTTTATCCACGCCCCACTTTTCTAGTAGAGCACCGACTCTGAGTGGCACCAAAAATGTCCCTACTTTGTCTGCTAATACCTTTACGGCACCTTTGTCTAAATGGTCGTAGTGATCGTGGCTGATCACTACCACATCAATATCAGGCAGTTCTTGTAATGAGATTGGTGTTGGATGGAAGCGCTTTGGCCCCATCCATTGTACTGGCGATGCGCGATCACTGAACACAGGATCAGTCATCACTAGCTTGCCATCCAGCTTCATCATCACGCTTGAGTGACCCAAGCGATAAGCGACATCGTCTTGTTCTTCGATCAGCTGCTCGGCTGTCATCGGTATCAGAGGCAATGCAGAACGCGGTACCGGCTCATTCCTTTCCACAGTCACGTAAGCTTTCAAGATTGAAAAAATATCAGACATACCCGATTTGTATTCCAACTCACTGTTAACAAACTTCTTCGGAAGCTTATCTAGATTGTCGTTTGATTGTGAACCTGGGCTTACGATAGCGACCACGGCAAGTACTCCTAAAATCGGTAATAGATATTTTTTCATTGGCATCTCTTCATCGGTTGGGATAGACCCAACACATAAACTACACCGACTAGTTTACATGCCAAAACCAAAAAGTAAACCACAGAGTGTAACTTTAAATTTATCTAGACGTGAGCGTGCCAAAGTCGATTTTGGAAAAACCAACTTTGGCAACGAGTTAACTTAGTTATTTAGCTAGTAAGAAAGGTTAATCAGCAGACCATACATTCTTGAAATCTGGCCATCCCCAGTTGGTGATGGCAACGTTTTTCAGAATCCCTTGGAAACGAACGGTCTGTAAGTGATGGAACATGGGTACTAACCAATAATCTGAGATCAGAGTAGACGCGATGGGTTCTAGCTCTGCCAAGTAATTAGGCAGTTCAACCGATGCTTTATGACTATCCAAGCGCTGCTTGAGCCAGTCGCTGTTCATCTCACCTAAAGCAGAGTGCAAAACAGGATCGTTCATCATCCACGAGAACAGCGAAGACGGGGCATTGTCATCGAGGTTCAAGTTACACAACACCAAGTCCTCCTTTAACTCGCTACTTTGAGAGAGCTGCGCCAACTCTCGAAAACTGTAGGTGTTCACCTCAACTTCCACGCCATATCGTTTGAGTATGTCGGATACGCAAATCGCACATCGATACAACGCATAATAGTCGTAAACCGCAATGCTCATCTTTTTCGGCAGTTGTGCTTCTTTCGAAGGCGTTCGATACAATTTCTGCCAACTTGGCAGTATATTTTGAGCTAAAGAGACACTAAACAAACCCTTATTGTGTTCCAGCTGAGACAAAATCGCTTGTGGGTTGGTCAGTTCTGAAAGGTATTTGCGCTGCTCATTATTTAGTGGGCTAGCCGCTGAGTTCTGATTGAATAGGATAAACAGACACCCATCCTCGACTCGGCTACGAAGGCCGTCGGTGTCTGCTGAAACAAGTTCCGCATCGCTTTTCCCTAACTGATGGAAGCAAGAAGAATCTTCATAAGGCGATACGTGCATTTGGCTATCATCGAAACGAGCAGTGCCCGTCATTGATTCCTCAAACTGCCAGATGGTCACCTCATCGGTTAACGAGCGGCAACCATAATAGTGTTCAAATGCGGCGAGTTTGATTCGTTCATTGTTGGTCTCAACCACTTTAAATGGACCGGTACCAATAACAGCATGGGACACAGAACTTAATGGAGACGGTTCACGGGTGACTTGCGCTGCGGGTTGAATCGCATATTTAACGCCAGCAAGTAAACCAGCAAAGCCGGTATCTGCTTTGGTGAGTTGAAAGCTGATCCTCAATGGCTGCTCACTGTAAACTGAAGCGACATGGGCGAGCTCTGTCTGATAGAAAGGTAAGGTTTGCAACGCAGAAAACATCGAAACTAATTGCTTAGCATCCACAGGCTGTCCGTCATGGAAAGTAAGCCCCGGGCGCAGATAGAAAGTCCAAACGAGCTTTTCAGCATCATATTGCCAGTGATGCGCCAGTTCAGGCTTCAACTCGCCTTTGCCATTACAAGTCACTAAACAACTGAACACTTGCCTGATCAAAAATCGCTCACTACTACGATGAATATGATGCGGGAACAGATCTTCGAACTTACGTTTATAGGTTAATTGAACGTGCAGCAGCCCTTCACGCATCGTCGCGCCAGAGGTTTCTTGGAGGAGAGAGCCAAATACAGCGCGGTCATTGTCTAGAATTGAGAGTGCTTTTTCGTATTTGCCCTGCTCTATCAGTTTACTAGCAACATGTTGAGTCAATTCTTGATTGCTATAGCGCAATGTCAGGTTAGAACGTTGATTCCTGCCGACTTTTGGCTCCCACACCACCCATTCAGCCTGATGCATCTTGCCTAACAAAGTTCGTGCATGGCGCAAGCTGGTGAACAGCTTATCTGCGACCTCAGTTAAGGTAACCGAATGTGAGAGGTTAGGCTCGAACGAATCCAGCCGAGTGTAGTAACGCATCATGTTTAGATCAGACAAATAATGAACCTTTTAGAAACAACCCTTCCTCATAAAGCCGATTATAAAACACATTTGTCTTTAAGTGACGATAAAAGACAAAAACAGGAACAACTTACAAAAAAACCGCCTGTTTATTACTTCCTGTTAAATGGACATAATTAATGGGTCAGCAAGGAACTTTGAGTTCCCACCAAAGCCTAATACAAGAGAAGTAATCATCATGAGAAAATACTATCTTAATAAGCTAAAAAGCACCTGTAGCAAGCTCGAAAGAGAAGCACTACGAACACTTATAGAGCTATGTAACTGGCGTTATTAGTACACTTTTAAGCACCGAGTTAACGCGAGTTGAGCACAACCTAATAGGCTCCTACCCCCAATATGAGTTAGGTCTCAACTCGCTTTTCCATTCCAAATCCCCTCCCAACCCAGTTGTACCAATCGCTCACGCATTCGATAAATTTCTGTTGTCGACTCGACAAATTTAATTCGTTTTCTTAGTTAAACGAAAAGCCTTAAGGTTCGCCCCGAAGCAAGCAAGGAGCCTCAGAAAAACTGAAAGCTCAGCTAACAACTAATTTATTTGCAGTTACCAATCAGGTATTAACTAAGGAAACGCCATGCGTATCGCAATTCTTTCTCGCAACGAAAATCTATACTCTACTTCTCGCTTAAAAGCGGCTGGAGAAGCACGTGGTCACCAGGTCGATGTTATCGACACGCTGCACTGTGATATAGATATCGCGAGTAACAATCCGAAGATTCGCTACATGGGTGAAGAGCTACCTCAATACGATGCTGTTATTCCACGTATTGGCGCTTCCATTACCTTTTACGGAACTGCGGTTGTTCGCCAATTCGAAATGATGGGCACTTTTTGTATCAATGAGTCAGTTGCAATCAGTCGTTCTCGCGACAAACTGCGCTCACTACAACTGTTGTCTCGCAAAGGCATTGGCTTACCAAAAACAGGTTTCGCTAGCCGCCCAGATAAGATTCAAGACTTGATCAAAAACGTAGGTGGCGCGCCACTGGTTATCAAGCTTCTTGAAGGTACTCAAGGTATCGGCGTGGTTCTAGCTGAAACAAACAAAGCAGCAGAAAGCGTTATCGAAGCATTCATGGGCCTAAAAGCGAACATCTTGGTTCAAGAGTTCATTGAAGAAGCAAATGGCGCAGACATCCGTTGTTTTGTTGTTGGCAACAAAGTAATTGCAGCGATGAAGCGTCAAGCTGGTGAGGGTGAATTCCGCTCTAACCTGCACCGTGGCGGTACAGCTCAACTGGTTAAACTAACCAAAGAAGAGCGCGCTACAGCAATCAATGCTGCGAAAATCATGGGTTTAAACCTATGTGGTGTTGATATTCTACAATCTAAGAATGGCCCTGTTGTAATGGAAGTTAACTCTTCTCCTGGCCTAGAAGGTATTGAGAAAGCGACAGGTAAAGATGTAGCAGACATGATTTTCGAATTCATCGAAAAAAATGCAAAACCAAACGCTAACCGTACTCGTGGCAAAGGCTGATTTAACGCCGTTAACTCATGATTGGAAATGACATGAACAATAAAATGATCATAGGGAATACAGAAGCACTTTGCTTACCAGAGTTAGGGATAACTGGACTACATACACGTGTTGATACAGGGGCTAAAACCTCTTCTCTACACGTAGACAATCTACTATGTGTAAAAACAGACGGTGAGAACTTCGTTGAATTCGATCTTCACCCAGACGTTTACCACCTAGAAGAGACAGTGCGCTGCAAAGCAAAGCTGAAAACAAGTAAAAGAATCAAATCATCGAACGGCGAAGTTGAACACCGTTGTGTGATTGAAACCATGCTAAAAATCGGCGGTCAGGAATGGCCTATCGATATTACGCTAAGCAACCGTCAAGATATGACTTATATGATGCTGCTTGGTCGTCAAGGCATGAGTGACAAAGTGATTGTTGATCCAGCGGGTGAATTCCTGCTGACTCACTAGTCCGAGTCATCGTAACCGCTCCACAGGTTATAACTAAATAAGGCCAGTCTCATGACTGGCCTTATTGCTATCTATTTTTCTATTTCTACTTTCAGCTCTGAATACACGACTTTGCATTCAGACTTCTGATCTATTTCTTCGATTTACTATGAGATTGAAAACCAAATCGCCAAATCGATAACAGTAATTTCTTGGTTTTGATTTTCGTCACTCGCCAATGAGTAACAGGCCTTCTTGGTGCACTCATCAACAGATGTTCAAAAGCCTTCTGACTGAAATCGACTTGCCCACCATGCGCCACCAGCAAGGTATCGAGCTGCATGTCATAAATACGTGATACTGACGCTCGATACTTATTGGGATGAAAAATTGGGAAAGGCGGAATCAGCTTCTTTTTGACCTCGACCATCAAGTCGGCCACATAAGCAACGCTGTGTGATGGGCAATAGACAGAGAGATCACGGTCGGTATGGCCCGGCGTTTCTAGAACCAACCAATCATCAAACCCCGGAATGCTATCCCCATCTGAAAGCTTGTAGTCCGGCTTCAACTTTCTTGAATACCACAGGTTTGCTTTGGGCTTGCCCAATCGATTCGCCATCCACCGAGCCAATGCCAGATCGGTCAAATGCATCAATATGCCATCGAGGCCGTGGTACCAATCCTTATCTCGGTTTGCTGCCACCAAATGACAATTAGTGAGCTTTCTGAGCGTATGCGCTGCCCCTGCATGATCGGGGTGCATGTGTGTAACAACCACAGTGTGTAGGTCGCCGAATTCACGGCCAAGCTCATCTTCAATGAAATCCCTAAGATGGGGTATATCCGCACGGCACGCACCATCAAGTAGCAGCAACCTATCGGGATACTCTACGAGATACATGTCTTGGATATAGCCTTTGATGGTATGCAGCTGCAAAACCGCTCCTTGTGATAAAACAACTGGTCAGACCTACACAATAGCAAACTCACCTTCAATTGTGATCATTTTGTTAAAAACAACAATCTAAAACCAGATAGAAAGCTCGAATCTAGATTTCCATTTGTATCCACTAAATTACTCAAATCCAATATTACTCAAATCCAATTAAACTCAGAACAATGAAGACACATTACAAAAATGAGGATCAATTTCATCCGATATTTTCAGCATTATCGAATGCCCGCATTGCCGTAAACCTTGCTCTATAGGCCTTGTGATTCAAGCCTCCAGCACCATTTATCGTAACGACAAAACATGTGATTTGTTGACCTGAGTTATTAGGACTATACATGCGCCTCTAATTTATTGTCTGAGTGCTATACATGAACCAATTAATCGATGCTCTTTCTACCCAAGGTTATTTCGTTTGGGATGACTTCTTAACTCAAGAAGAAGTGGTGGCATTGAGGGATTGCATTCCAGAGAACTGGAAAAAGGCTAGGATTGGCCGTAACGATGAAGTAACCCGAGAGTCGACCATCCGTAGCGACAAGATTCAATGGGTGCGCCGCGATATGGGTCAGCCAGCATCTCTGTTTCTAGACAAAATGGAACAAATTCGTTTAGCGGCAAACCAAGCGTTCTTTTTGGGTCTGTTCGAGTACGAAGCGCATTTTGCTAAATACGAAAAAGGCGACTTCTACCAGAAGCACTTAGACTGCTTCAAGGGCAATGAGAACCGCCGCCTGACTACCGTGTTCTACATGAATGACGAGTGGACAGAAGAAGACGCTGGTGAGCTTGTGGTTTACGATCTACAAGATAATCACATCGCAACCATTCCGCCAAAGTCTGGCCGTTTGTTTGTGTTCTTATCAGAGCAGTTCCCACACGAAGTTCTGCCAACCAACACAGAACGATTCAGTATCGCAGGTTGGTTCCGTATCAACGGTGTGAAGGACAACCAACTCGATATCGCTCACTAAAGCGAGGTTCGGGTCAAAGCCTCATCTCATCCAAAGCCTCTCCGCTCGAGAGGCTTTTCCACTTAGAACTGCTAGGAAAGTACTAAGAGGAAAATATCACTTTTATGAGCCGAATCCTGTGTAGAGACTCTTGCCCAGCAATTACTCTGGCGTATTCGGGAAAACTGATATTTAATAAATATTTACGATGCGCATTCAAGAAGGATTAATTATGTCATCTATCATCGTAGGTCACCGTGGTGTAGCGGGTACTCACCCAGAAAACACCAAAGCAAGTATTGAACAAGCCGCTAAACTTGGCTTGAAATGGATTGAAGTCGATATTCAGCAAACTCAGGATGATGAGCTTGTCGTTTGCCACGACCACACTCTCGAGCGCTGTAGTGATGGCAAGGGCCGTGTTGATGAACACACATTGGCAGAGCTGCGTCAGCTTGATTTTGGTAGCTGGAAGTCAGAACAATTCGAAGGAGAAAGAATACTCACACTTAGCGAGTTACTTGAACTTGTTGAAGAACATAACCTCAGCGTTAACCTAGAGATAAAAGTCGATAGCCGACACCAAGCTCCTCATGTCGTTGATCTTCTACACAGCGAGCTGATCCGCTCAAACATAGACACCGATAGAGTGCTGCTTTCAAGTTTCAGCCATGAAGTTGTTGCAGAAATGGCTCGCCACTTACCAAGATTCCGCGTTGGTGCGATCACAGAGCAGCTCTCTCAAGACGATCTTTTGCTTATTGATCAGGTGAAAGCGTTCAGTTGTCATATGAATTACGAAAACGTCAATCAGGATGATCTTGATACGCTTGCCGAAGCAAAGATTCAAACATGGTGCTACACCGTCAATGATCCGTCTAAGTTCAAATTCCTATCCACCGTCGATGCGATATTCACTGATTTTCCAGATAGATTTAGCGCGAAAAATTGACCAAACAAATACCAAAGTAGTAAACGTTTAAGACGGGAGAATTTACCTCGATAAACCTTAAAATTAAGTAGCAAACACAAGTGAGTAGGAGTACATTCCGCTGCTCACTTGGTTTCATTAGCTCGCACTATTTAGGCAGCTTTATTGGTTACTTAATTTATGGATCTCATTTTTAGTCCAACTTTCCCAATTTTGGGTGCAATCTTCATTTTTGCCGCTATCGTTCGTGGCTTCTCAGGTTTCGGTTTCACTTTAGTGGCATTGCCGTTGAGTGCGTTATTCGTACCCGTTATCGAACTGGTTCCTGTTTTCATGCTTATCGACCTATTGGGCAATATCCAATTGCTACCGAAGGTTCGAAAACACGTAAACTGGCGCTGGGTTTCAAAGGTGTTTATCCCTTGTCTAGCCTTCACTCCGGTCGGCTTACTTCTGCTCAAGTCTGTTAGCCAAGATACAATAATTTTGATCATTAGTGCCTTCATTTTTGCGTCTGCACTTATGATCTACAAAGGGTTCCAGTACAAAAGTGAACCTAGATTTGCTCCCTATATTCTGGGCAGCCTTGCGGGTGTAATGAACGGCGCGGCTTCAATGTCAGGGCCTCCGATTGGCACGCATGCATTGGCAAGCCCAGTCGCACCCCACATTGCCAGAGCAGGCCTGATTGCGTTCTTTGTGTTGGCAGATTCCAGTGCGTTTGTATCGGCATCTATCGCGGGGTTAGTCGACCGTGATGTGGTTTGGCTTACTCTAGCACTCCTACCAAGTAGCATGTTTGGCGGCTATGTCGGTTCTAAACTGTTCGAGAGATTTGGCGGAGCGAAGTTCAAACCAGTCACCATTGCCCTGCTCATCGTGATTGCGATATTCAGTGCAGGTCGAGTCTTGCTGTAACTGGCTCTAGCGGTGCTGTTCAGGAAAATTGGGTACCGATACCTACCATTCGATATGGATAGGGGTACCCATTTTTACAAGTTGGAGAAACTCATCCATATCTTGATTGGTTAATGCGATACACCCATCCGTCCAATCAAAGCTTTGAATAAAGCTCGGTGAACGGTGCTCTCCGTTTTTGATGCCATGGATTTTGATGTTCCCTCCAGGATCCAGATCATTTTGCTCTGCCCATTGCATATCCGAAGGTTGCGGGTAATTAATATGTACTGAGCGATAAAAGTCCGACTCTTCCATCACATAATCGAGCTGGTATTTCCCTTCAGGCGTTCGGTTGTCCCCTTCAAAGCGTTTATGCCCTTTCGGTTGTTTGCCTAGCGCAATGCGAAACTCCTGAATTACCTCCTCACCTTTAAGCAGATACATCCTACGTTTCGATTTATCGACTTTAACTAAGGTGACCACTTGCGACAGCAAATCTATCTCAGAAGCGCTATCTGGTACGTTGTAAAACTGTCGAGAGGAACTTTGAGGCGGACGTTTCGATGACCCTTGAGAAAGCTGAGCAACCTTTTCATCAGAGCGACTGTTAAGAACATCATCGACAATAATCACATGCTTGGAGTTTGAGCTGGTGGAAGAGGTTGAGTTAGATGAAGACGTTGAGACACGTTGAGAATGAGCCGGTGCAGACTCGAATACGATGGTTTCGATAGCGGTCGCGTCAGAAACTATTTTCTCGACCACAACCTGCTCAGCATTCACCTTCGAAGCCATAAACAGTAAACACAGTGATAAAGGCAAAAACAGACGCACCTTTAGATCTCCTCAAAACGCATAGACATGGTTCGTGATTGAGTTTCCATTCCTAAAGACTCATAGAAACCCTGAGCTTGTTGGTTAAACTCCATTACCTCTAACCTAAGTTCTATCGCACCTCTCGCTTGAGCCCATTGATTAAACGACTTCATTAACGCTCGACCAGCACCTTTACTCTGAACCTGGTCGTTCACCACAATCGTATTCACCCTTGCCACCTTGTGCGGCTGAATAAAACTGACGCCTTTGTTCTGCGTTACCTTACCCGCTAAAAAGCCGACGACTTGCTTGTCATCGACTGCAACCAAGAAAGCGCCAAGTGGGTCAAGCATCAAGCCTAACCAATACTCTTCACTGTCGGCCAAACCTTGTGACGCTGGCGCAAATACCATAGGTGCACCAAGATGATGTTGACGGTTTATCTGCTCAGAGAGCGCTAAGATCGCGTTAATATCAGTTACCTTGGCTGTCCGGATTTGCATATCATCACCTTGTTTGAATTCAATAACACCTTAGCAAAAATGGCTTAGTTGTGCACCGTTACACTGGTCGACTCAGATGCTCTGTGAAGGCAGGTTATTAATATTAGGCACTAAGTTTGGGGTAATTGTTCCGCAAATCTCAGGCACATTGCCAGCCGTTGAGTGCTACTATCTCTGCAGAATCAATACACTAACGACTGGATACCTCTATGATTAAGTTCGCTGTAATTGGAACCAATTGGATTACACAAAAATTCGTTCAAGCTGCACATGAATCACAATCGATGCAGTTGGCTGCGGTTTATTCACGAAACCTAGAGAGCGCTGCACAATTCGCACAAGAATTTGGTGTTGAAAACACCTACGATTCACTCGATGCCTTAGCCAATGACAGCACGGTCGAAGCTGTGTACATCGCTTCACCAAACTCACTGCACTGCGAACAGTCCATCTTCATGATGGAGCATGGTAAACACGTTATCTGTGAAAAGCCGGTTGCATCAAACATTGATGAAGCAACACGCATGTTCGAAGTGGCTGAGAAAAACGGTGTGGTGTTGTTTGAGGCGTATAAATCTCAATTCCTACCAAACTTTAAGCAAGTTCAACTCGGCCTAGAAAAGATCGGCAAGGTACACAAAGCGCACATCAACTACTGTCAGTATTCATCGCGTTACCAGAAATACCTGAACGGCGAGAACCCGAACACTTTCAATCCAGCTTTCTCGAACGGCTCATTAGTTGATATTGGCTTCTACTGTGTAGCTGCAACGGTTGCTCTGTTCGGTAAGCCTGAAAATGCTCAAGCTTCTGCAAAGTTGCTTGATTCAGGAGTGGATGCGCATGGCTGCGCGATCTTCCAGTACCCTGAGTTTGACGTAACCCTAGCGCACTCTAAAGTCAGCGACTCTTATGCGCCAAGCGAGATCCAAGGTGAACAGGGAGCGATCATTATCGATCACATCGCAGAGTGCACCGACGTTAAGATCCGCTACCGTGATGGCAGCATTGAAAGTCTCACTCAAGCACAAAGCGAAAACTCAATGAGCTACGAAGCACAAGCCTTTGCAGGTTGCATTGAGGGTGATAAAGAAACTCAAGCTCAAGCCAAACTTCGCGCTTTAACCGTTGCCAAGTTAATTACAGAGATGCGCCAGCAAGTTGGTGTCGTTTATCCAGCCGATAAATAACATCACCATTAGGTTAACCAGCTGATTTTTAACAAATACCGATTTATACATAACTAAATTTAATCTTTACGACAAACAACCGGATTAGTCGATTAGGGTACCATCTGTTTAAATCCGCGTTCGATATCTATCGTATTAATTTAATTTATTGAAGGTGTGTAAAGTGTTTTCAGTTGATGATCGCGTTGTAGCAACAAAAGGTGTTGAGCTAGGTGAAATGGTTGTAATTGGCCTAAGTGCTGGTGGCGGCTACGTTCACGTTACAACAGTAGAAGGCGCAATAATGACGCTTACTTACCCTGCAAAAGACCTTAAAAAAGCATAGTTTAACCACTCCGCTCTTTTAGTAGTCACTCTGCTAAAGGTAACAAAATTGAGGCCTTGGCTGATTTCACTCTTCTGCATTAGAGTGAACAGCCAGGGCCTTTTTTATGCCTGCAATTCCTTAACAGCCTTCCCGTTACTTTACTCGTTGCAGTAAAACCGAATCCAACAGACAATAGAATCAATCAAAAAGTATGTACACCAAGTACTTATTGTCTGTTGATGCTTAGTATTCGCAAGATCTTCCGGTACATTAGCATTATCTTATATTTATAATGACCTGAACTGAGGGAAGCTATGAAGCTTTATATTTACGACCACTGCCCTTTCTGTGCAAGAGTAGCCTACATTGCTCAATCTCTAGGCTTGGACATCGAGCTTGTCTCTGTCGATTATGATGACGCCCAAACGCTTATCGATCTGATCGGTAAAAAGATGGTGCCTGTATTACAAAAAGACGACGGTTCTATCATGGCTGAGAGCCTAGATATCATCGCGTACTTCATGGACTTAAAATCAAGTGACGAGCAACGTGTACCATCAGAGCAAGTCACTGTTTTCCAAACTCGCGCATTCCCGCTAAGCCAGCGTATCGGTTTGCCACGTTGGTGGAAACTGGATCTTGCTGAATACCAATCACCAGCAAGCAAAGAAGCGTGGCGCGCAGCCAAAGAAACCGAAGAACTAAACTTCGATAAGCTGATTGAGCAAACGCCGCAGTTTGTTGAACAGATTAACCCGCTTCTGAAAGATGCAGAGCTACTTCTGAACCTAGAAAATGGTGAGTCGTCACTGCCTCTTATCGACCAAGCGGTGTACTTCTCTATGTTGCGCGGTTTCTGCGTAGAGCCAAGCCTCACATGGCCACCAGCGCTAGAACGTTGGTTAGAAAAGCAAAGCGAAACGCTTAAGCTCTCTTTACTTCGCTAAAAACTGTCTTTGATTCGCTAGCGCGATTACAACGAGCACAAACAAAAAATCGAAGCTCTCAGGTACTGCCCTGCTAGCTTCGATGTTCTTTTAGCTGCCCATTATTTCGATCTGACTAAGCCTTTTTTTACGCCAAGCTCTTGTTACACCAAGATCTTGTTACTACAACAGGCGCCTTCTCAAACCAGTTCGCTCTAAGATTCGTGTCGAGATCTCTTCAACCGATAATGAAGACGTGTTGATGTAAGGTATCGCTTCACGACGGAACATCGCCTCTACTGTTTGTAGCTCATACAAACATTGCGAATCACTCGCGTATTCACTGCCCGCTAAACGGTTCTCACGAATCTCCGTCAGCCTTTCTGCGTCAATGGTTAAGCCAAACAACTTATGTCGGTAAATCTCAAACTCAGGCAGCAGCTTCAAGCGTGCTAAATCGTCATGGATGAATGGATAGTTCGCTACACGCAAACCAAACTGCATCGCCATATACAAGCTTGTTGGTGTCTTACCGCTTCGAGATACACCTAACAAGATGATGTCGGCTTCTTCCAGCCCTTTAAGCGTGATGCCATCATCGTGTGCGAGTGTGTATTCAATCGCAGCAATACGGTCGAAATACTTAACCGAGTCTTTGTTCACACTGCGTGAACGTTGCAGTTTAGGCACAGGAGCCATCTGAATATCATCCTGAACCTTCTGAACGATACTTTCCAACACGTCATAACAGTGTGCTGGCACTTCAAGCAGCTTAGCCTTGATATCTGGAATCACGATTGAAAAGAACACCAATGGTTCGACTCCATTATCGCGATACGAAATTTCGATCTCTTTTAATAAATCAGAAAGTTTGTCCTCACTTTCCACAAACGGAAAGGTTTTTTCATTGGCTTTGAAAGGGAATTGACCTAGAACAACATGTCCTAAAGTCTCACATGTTATGGCCGTTCCATCAGAAACATAGAATACATCACGACTTTGAATATCAATTTGCATTTTTTATTTAATGTTTAAAATTATTTTGAGTAGGATGGGAACCATAATATATATAACAAAACCCTGCTGACTATTACGTCCCCCACAGCTTTAAAAAATAATTTACATTTTTTTAAACTGATACGTAATCGTTTGCCTTTAAATCCCTACAATGCTTGCTATGTTTCTGGAGAAATAAATGCAAAATAATACCCTATGGTTCAATGGCCTATCCATGGAAGATGTCGACAAAGTCGGCGGTAAGAACGCCTCACTGGGCGAGATGGTTTCTAACCTATCCAATGCTGGTGTTTCTGTACCTAATGGTTTTGCTACCACTTCGTATGCGTTTAACGACTTTCTTGACTACAAAGGTCTTGATGAGCGCATCCACCAACTACTTGATGAACTTGATGTTGAAGACGTTGACGCACTGCGTAAGACAGGTGCAACGATTCGACAATGGGTTCTAGACGCCCCCTTCCCAGAATCACTAGAGCAAGACATCCGTGATAACTACCGCGAGCTAATCGAAGACAACGAAGAATTGTCTGTAGCTGTGCGTTCATCTGCAACCGCAGAAGACCTTCCAGATGCTTCTTTCGCAGGCCAGCAAGAGACCTTCCTTAACGTGAAAGGCATCGACGCTGTACTAGAAGCAACCAAGCACGTTTACGCGTCTCTGTTTAACGACCGCGCTATCTCTTACCGTGTACACCAAGGCTTTGACCACCGTGGCATTTCATTGTCTGCAGGTATTCAACGCATGGTTCGTTCAGACAAAGCCTCTTCAGGTGTGATGTTCACCCTTGATACAGAGTCTGGCTTCGACCAAGTGGTATTCATTACCTCTTCTTGGGGTCTAGGTGAAATGGTTGTTCAAGGTGCTGTGAACCCAGATGAGTTCTACGTGCACAAGCCAATGTTAGAAGCAGGCCACCAGCCTATCGTGAAGAAGACCTTTGGTTCTAAGTTGATCAAGATGATCTACTCAACCAACCAAGAGATCGGTAAGCAAGTCGACATCATTGATACGGATGAGCAAGAGCGTAATCAGTTCTCACTGAACGACGAAGAGATCAAAGAGCTGGCAAAACAAGCGATGATCATCGAAAAGCACTACCAACGTCCGATGGACATTGAGTGGGCGAAAGATGGCATCGATGGCAAGCTTTACATTGTTCAAGCTCGCCCAGAGACGGTATGTTCTCAAAGCGACCAAAACGTTATCGAGCGTTACGAGCTAAACAATAAGGCGGATGTCTTGGTTGAAGGTCGTGCTATCGGTCAACGTATCGGCTCTGGTCCTGTTCGCTTGGTTGATTCACTAGACCAAATGTCACTGGTTCAAGAAGGCGACGTACTGGTAACAGACATGACAGACCCTGACTGGGAACCTGTGATGAAGAAAGCGTCTGCGATTGTCACTAACCGTGGCGGCCGTACTTGTCACGCTGCAATCATCGCTCGTGAGCTTGGTATCCCAGCGATTGTTGGTTGTGGTACAGCAACAAGCAGCCTAAACGATGGCGATACCGTGACAGTGTCATGTTCTGAAGGTGAAACTGGCTACGTTTACCAAGGCGAACTCGACTTCGAGATCAAACGTTCTGAAGTTGATGAGCTACCAATGCTGCCAACCAAAGTAATGATGAACGTGGGTAACCCAGATCGCGCATTCGACTTTGCACAGATTCCAAACGAAGGTGTTGGCCTTGCTCGTCTTGAATTCATCATCAACAAGATGATCGGTATTCACCCGAAAGCCCTATTGAACTTCGATGCACAAACTGACGAGCTAAAAGCAGAAATCAGCGAACGTATTCGCGGCTACAAAGATCCTATCGACTTCTACGTAAGCAAGCTAACAGAAGGCATCGCGACTATCGCGTCTGCATTCTGGCCTAAGCGTGTGATCGTACGTATGTCTGACTTTAAGTCGAATGAGTATAGCAACCTTGTAGGCGGCAAAACGTTTGAACCGCATGAAGAGAACCCAATGCTAGGCTTCCGTGGTGCATCTCGTTACATCTCACCAGTATTCGAAGACTGTTTCGAGCTAGAAACTCATGCGATCAAACGCGTTCGCAACGAAATGGGCCTTAAGAACGTTGAAATCATGATCCCATTCGTTCGTACTCCAAGCGAAGCGGCATCGGTTATCGACATTCTGGCTAAATTCGACCTTCGCCGTGGCGACCAAGGTCTGAAAGTGATCATGATGTGTGAGCTACCATCTAACGCAATCTTGGCTGATGAGTTCTTGAAGTACTTCGATGGCTTCTCTATCGGCTCAAACGACATGACGCAACTGACACTTGGCCTCGACCGAGATTCAGGCGATGTGGCACACCTCTTCGATGAGCGTAACCCAGCCGTGAAAGCAATGCTGAAAATGGCGATCGATGCAGCAACCAAAGCGGGTAAATACGTGGGTATTTGTGGCCAAGGCCCATCAGACCATGACGACCTAGCAGAGTGGTTAATGGAGCAAGGCATCAGCTCTGTTTCACTAAACCCGGATACGGTTATCGATACGTGGTTGAAGCTAGGTAACGTTGCCAATAAATAAGTAAATAAGTAACGCTTCACGCGGTACCTAAACGACCAAAGCCAGTCACGTTGACTGGCTTTTTTAGGTTCTTTGCAAATTAGCTGGCTAAAGCGCTAGAAGTAGTATCTCACACCAACCCAAGCCTCGGTTTGCCAACCATTCGGCATTGACACACCTTTCACATCAACATCCGCTTTGGTAATGTCATAGCGCGTATTCAACCACCAAGTTCTTGTAGTGTTCATCGGCACATTTAACGATGTTTTAAATGAGAAGTTTTGCATGTCGATATCATCACCAGAAAGATCCTGCCACTCAGGGACTAAAGACACATAAGCGCCAGAGTCACCGAGATGCTTCGCGGTAATCAAACCAAGCGAGTATCCCGTTAAATCATCTTTAGATGAAGTGACGCCAGGGATCTCCATGCTACCTGTCATCAGCCCTGCTCTTGGAAACACAAGGAATCCACCGGTGTAAGCAGGATTAATCGCAACAACACCGCCAACCGACAATAAGTCATTTTTAATACTGTTGCGCGTATTAATATAATCTAAAGAAAGACCCACTTTAGGCGTAGCTTTCGTCCCCGTTTCAAAGACATGGAAGTACTGGATTCTAGAGTTACTATACTCTGTACCGAATTTGTCTGGATCGCGAAGCGCTGTGTTGCTTTTATCGACAAACGTCCCTTCAGCCAGTAGGGCAAACTGTTGACCGTTTTCTAAACCGCCAGAAACTTGCCCTTGAAATTGGATATCTGAACTACCGTTCAACATCAATGCAGCTTGAGTATAAACTTTGGTGACATCAGCAGGGTCGATAACACGTTCTGAATCTGCATGTGCAGGAAGGGCTAGACCTAAACTCAACGGGATTAATAGAGCAAGCTTTTTCATTATATATCTCGAAAGTCGTTTGCTTCCTCCTTGAAGCCTGAAACATCCTGTTGGGTAATAAATAGATTATTTGTCAGCAAGTAGTTTTGCTGCTGAACGCATTAGTGCAGGGCCTTTATTCTCACCAAAACCTGAGTGGTAAGGGTTGGTTGAGAACATCACACCTACAAAGTCACGTTCCGGATCGATGTAAATGAACTGGCCAAGGTTGCCACTTTTTGACATCGCACCGTCATTGAACACATAGTCGAATTGGTATGCGTTGTAGTCCGCTTTTTCGTTGTATGCGTGCAGTGAACTGCTCTCTTTGCTAGTACCTACGAATGCTTTTGGATCACCGCCGTTGCGGATACGATCAATCACAGCTTGTGACACCACTGGCTCATCAGCCACCGCTTTCCAGCTAGGTGTAAATAGTGTTCCCCAGCGCGCCATGTCTTCTACAGTTGATGAAACCAAGCCAACCGCGATCGCCATGCCATCCGGTGTTAAGTTGAATTGCATTGGTTGACGTGCGTGCACTTTTGACCAAACACGATCTTCGAACACTTGAGTCCAGGTTTTGTTTTCAACGTTTTCAACTAACTTAGTCAGCACCATGGTGTTGATAGATGCGTAACGGAAGTGGTCACCTGCTTGTTCACCTTCCAGTTTCTGTGCACCTTGAGCCACTTCCATCCAAGTTTCCATTTCACCCGTTTTTGCACGAGGTGAGTTGAACGATGCAGCAAAGAAACGCACCACATCAGAGTCTGGGTTCAAGATAGACTCTAATGTCTCTTCATTGTCTAGAGCGGTCGACATGTTCAGAACTTGGTGTACTGTGATGCCATCCCAGCTCGTTCCTTTCAATTCAGAAACATACTCAGCGATCTCTTTTTCAGGGTCGACTTTACCCTCTTCCACTAACATCGCGATCACAGTGCCAACCGTGGTTTTTGCTGTGGATGCCCAAACGTGCGTATCTGTCGGCTTCATACCTGGGTAAGCTTCGTAAACGATCTCCCCTTTGTGAATCAACATAAAGCCTTGGGTACGGAACTGTTCATCCGCCAAGTACTCATCCATTGTCAACTGACCTTTGCTTTCAGTATTAACTTTGAGTGCAGCGAGTCGTGGGTCGATATTTTTGACTAAAGGCTTGTACTCTTCGTTTGGAGCCGCCAGTGCCGTTGGTAGAAACTCACTCATGTGCATGTTGTAGTAAACGCTGTGGTCGCCGCCCATTTGCCAATGAAAGTTATTGAATAGCTCACGAGCAGAGTCAGTAAAACTTGGGGTAAATGCTGTGCTCGCCTCTTTCACGGTCAAGGTAACTTGAGCACCTTCAACTTTCAGAGCTTCTTCAACTGGGTTTGCTGCAAGAGCAAATGATGATGCGGTTGCTAACGATACTAGAACGGCAATGTGTTTAAGTTTCATAATTGTTCTCCTGTTTGGGTTAGGAGAAGTATAGGGAGATGCGCTACACTTAATTAGGTCACTTGGTGACATTTAATGGTAGGCACAAAACAATGAAAGCATCATCGAACACCACCAGCATATTGCTCACTTCGACCAGTAACATTGCTCCATATATTCAGTATTGTGACAAACATAGACTGGATTGGCGCACCGTCGCCGATGCGTGCGGTCTACCCATTGAGCTAACACAATCCAATCAATGGCTTCCTACACAAGACGTGATTCGCTTCATTCACGGCCTTGAGCGGAAGTTTGGTTATTCGATAGGGATTGAGGTTGGACGTAGGGCCTCTCTAGAGCAATTATCACCTGAGCTAGACCGAAAAATTGATCAATGCACTTCACTAGAGCAAGCTGTACGCTGCTTGATTACTGAAATATCGACCTTAAGTAATCACGTCACCATATGGACGGAAAAAAGCGATGGATTGTGGTGGCTGTGTCATCGAAGTTGCTATCACCCATCAACCTCAGGTTTTGAACAAGCCGAATGGTTTCGCGCCCTGACGGTGATTAGCCTATGCCGTAAGTTCATTGACAGTCGCTGGCAACCATCACACGCCAAGTTGGTCTCTAAGCACAACAGCGCACGTAAATTACCTAAGCATTTCTTTGATTCTGATATTCAGTTTGAAGAGCAATACGGTGCGTTCTCGATTCCGCTGCCCGATGATTATCGTGCCATTTCAGAACGAAATAGTACCCAAGATTGGCATCACGCTGTCGAGATATTAATAGACACCTATGCGACTCTACCTTGGTTCAATATTGAGTGGTTTGCGACCATGCTCGGCATGACAAAACGAACGCTGCAGAGAAACCTGAAGAGCAAAAACATTCTCTTTAAAGAAGCCAAAGAACAAGTTCGGGAGGCTAAGGCAAAACAGCTACTTGAAAAGACCGACCTTTCTGTTCAAGACATCAGTTGGCAAGTAGGTTACAGCGACTTAAGTAATTTCAATCGCGCATTCAAAGGTTGGGTTGGAGTCACACCACCAAGTTATCGGGATAAAGCGAAACATTAGAAATAGTCGAATGGAAAACCTTTAGACCCAATCCGCAATATAAAACTCAGAAACAAGATACGACACCTTAAATTTCAATAAGCGAGCGCATAAAGTTGCATTGCACAATGCCCACATACCGATGAAACTGTGCAAAGGTAATATCGATAGATTTAATGACATTTATTGGTATCGAGCTAACGTTACGTTATCCTTTACGCAATTCTTCATTGAGTGGATTGTCACTACGACAAACCTACCTTCAAGACTGATAAGAGTGTTATGAATTCTACGACCGCAACTCCCTCGCCTTCTCTTGGCCGACAACTCTATACAATGACATGGCCAATGCTGTTTGGGGTGCTCTCCCTGATGAGCTTCCAACTTGTAGATAGTGCTTTTATTGGCCAGTTAGGCGTACTGCCGCTCGCGGTTCAAGGCTTCACGCTACCAATTCAGATGATCATTATCGGGATTCAAGTCGGACTAGGCATCGCGACAACGGCTGTGATCGCGAGAGCTATTGGGGCTAACGAGATACGCTATGCCAAACAGCTCGGCGGATTAGTCGTTGCGATGGGCAGTGTGAGTGTCGCGCTGTTCTCGGTCATCATCTATCTGTTGCGTGGTCCTATTTTACAACTCCTCGATGCACCACCGACGGTACTGCCGATCATTGATTCTTACTGGCTCTATTGGCTGGTAAGCTCTTGGACAGGCGCACTGCTCTACTTCTTCTACAGTGTTTGTCGTGCCAATGGTAATACCATGCTGCCCGGATCAATGATGATCGCGACCAGTATCATCAACTTGATATTGGACCCGATTTTCATCTTCACTTTCGACATGGGCATCAATGGAGCAGCCATTGCGACCATTTTGGCATTCGGTGCGGGTATCTTTATCGTTGCTCCTAAGGTGACGAAGAAGCATTGGATGACATTCGACTGGCACGATCTTGACATCGGCAAAAGTGTTCGTTCAATCGGTAACATCATGGGCCCTGCCATGATCAGTCAATTGCTACCACCCATTTCATCAATGTTCGCAACCAAGCTACTTGCTGGCTACGGGACTGCAGCCGTTGCAGCTTGGGCGTTGGGTTCTCGTTTTGAGTTTTTCTCCATTGTTGCCGTGTTAGCACTGACTATGTCGATGCCTCCAATGATTGGCCGAATGTTGGGAGAGAAGAACCTAGGGAACATACGTAGTCTTGTGAAGATTGCCGTGATGTTTGTATTAGGGTTCCAATTAGTGATCGCACTAGTCACTTGGGTGTTCTCTGGCGGGTTGGCAAATCTCATGACCAGCGAAGACGAAGTCTCGACCATTTTGAACTACCACTTACTTATCGTTCCTATCAGTTTAGGGCCTTTGGGTATCTGTATGTTGATGGTTTCTGTCTCTAACGCATTGGGCAAGTCTTACACCGCATTAACGATTTCAGCGCTGCGCCTGTTCGCCTTCTTCTTACCTTGCCTATGGGTTGGCTCTCAGCTTGCTGGCATTGAAGGCTTATTCTGGGGTGCCATGGTAGGTAATGTACTTGCCGGCACTTGTGCATGGTTTATGTACCAACGCGCTCTTGGGCAAGTAGAAGCCAAGCTAGCCAAATAGGTAATTGAACAGCTAGAGCGTTACGAACGAAAAAGCAGCCACTTAGGCTGCTTTTTTAATACCTAAGTTCTAATTTACATCCCTCCGATGAACCTCTTTCACGAATATAGCCTCTCTAACCCAACCTTGCTTTCAATTGAACAAAATTCCAATCAACCATCATCTCATTCTCAGAGCGAATGCTTAATCCACACTCATCTAAAACATCAATCAATCCAATTCTAAGCGCCCTTTAGAACTTGTCCTAGATCATCAAAACATTCAATAACGCAACCTTTGGTTTTAAATATGTAAACCTTGATGAAGTTTAAGAAATTAAACCTGATTTACCTATTTCGAGTGATCAAGTTCAAATTTCGTTCGTGATTTAGCTCTAAAACTTACGATTTGTTGATGTTTTAGACGTTTACGTCAGGTTTACAGAAGTTTACTGCGTATTGTGGAAATACCACCAAAGGAGTAGATTTCAGTCATTGAGTTCAAAAATGTAAACCGAAATCATGAATGTAAAACAAGTTCGATTCACCGATGAAGACAGAGAATGCTTAAGCAATTACTTCCGTTTAGCAGACACAATTGCCGATTTGATTGGTCCCTACTGTGAAGTAGTCATCCATTCCTTTGAGAGCTTAGAAAACTCAGTCGTGAAGATCGTCAATGGTCATCATACGGGGCGTGAAATTGGTTCACCGATCACCGATTTAGGTTTACGCATGTGGAGTGCATTCGAGAAGACTGGCGAAGTTTCTCCAAAGAGTTATTTCACCAATGCAGCAGACGGATCCCTACTGAAATCGACTACCTGCGTATTGGCTGGTCCACAACAAAAGCCGATTGGCATGCTGTGTATCAACATGAACTTATCTTTCCCATTCCCAGAAATCGTCAAAACACTGATGCCGCAGTGCAATGTGCCGCAAGCCATTGTCAGCGAAACATTCAGCAACAATGCAAACGACGTGATTCAACAAGCATTGAGTTCAGCAGTTAACGAGGTTGACCAAGACGAGTCGGTTTCTTCCAAAGGTCGCAATAAAGCCATCATTCGTTGTTTATTTGATAACGGCGTATTTGAGCTAAAAGAGACGACTACACAAGTATCAGAGCAACTTGGGATCAGCCGACAGGCGGTTTACAAGTTTATCCGTGAATTTAAATCAGAATAAAACCAATAATTTAGGAGTTACATCGTGAAACAGATCATTGCCACTGAACAAGCACCTGCAGCTATCGGCCCTTACTCACAAGGTACGTCTTACGGCGACATAGTTTATACATCAGGTCAATTACCTCTCGTTCCAGAAACCATGCAGTTTGTTGAGGGCGGCATCAAAGAGCAGGCTCGTCAGTCGCTAGAAAACTTAAAAGCTGTACTAGAAGCGAGTAATGCGGGACTGGACACAGTGCTTAAGACAACCTGCTTCCTATCTGACATGGAGAACTTCGTTGCCTTTAACGAAGTGTACACAGAAGTGTTTGGTACAGAAAACGCACCAGCTCGCTCTTGTGTTGAAGCAGCACGACTACCAAAAGACGCACTGGTTGAAGTTGAAGCCATCGCATACAAAAAATAACCGACTTAGGTATTAATGGGTATCATAGGAGATTCTCATGAGCGTTTCATTTATCGCATTAAGCGTACTGTTCTTTGGGTTCTACGCACTGCTGTCGAACTTCAAAAAGCAAAAGAAAAGTTTTAACTTCCGCGTACTGAGTGCGCTTGCTGCTGGCTTGTTGTTCGGTGGCGCAATTCAACTTGTTTTCGGTGTCGGCAACGTTGCGACCTCTAGCTTTGCTGAACTGATTTCAGTGTTCGGTAAAGGCTACATCAAACTTCTACAAATGATTGTTATCCCACTTGTGTTTGTGGCGATGATCTCTTCGATCATGAACGTGGAAGGCGGCGGCGCGCTATCTCGTATCGCACCAAAGATCATCGGTATTCTACTTTTCACTTGTGCAATCTCAGCAGCCGTTGGTATCGCAAGTATTTACCTATTTGGTATCGATGCGAACGCACTAGTAAGCACAATTGGCACAAACAGTGCGATTGAAGCTCGCGGTGATTCACTGGTAGCAACACAAGACGCAATGGCGAGCAGTGGTCTGTCAGGTATGGCTCTGTCTATCATTCCAACCAACATCTTTGACATGCTAACGGGTTCTCAACGTACTTCTACGCTATCAACTGTACTGTTCGGTATGTTCCTTGGTTACTGTATCCTTCAAGTGAAAAACCGTAAGCCTGAAAAAGTGCAAAACTTCGTTGATTTTATCAACTCTGCAAAAGAAGTGGTGCTTTCAATGGTTCGTGAAATTCTGAAGCTAACGCCTTACGGTGTGTTCGCTCTGATGACCACGTTCATGATGACAAACGACCTGTTCGCACTTGCAGAGATGGGCCGCTTCCTTCTAGCAAGCTACGTTGCAATTGGCGTTATGTTCGGCATCCACTTCGTGATGGTGTCAATGTTCGGTCTTTCTCCTGCTAAGTTCATGAAGAAAATCTGGCCAGTATTGGTGTTCGGCTTCGGTTCTCGTTCAAGCATGGCAGCTATCCCGCTAAACGTTGAAACACAAACTCAACGCCTAGGTGTAGACGAAGAAACAGCAAACATGTCAGCAACATTTGGTACCAGTATCGGTCAAAACGGTTGTGCAGGTATCTACCCAGCTATGCTAGCAATCATGGCGGCACAAGTAATGGGCATGCCTGTAGACTTGAGCTTCATCCTACAACTGATCGCTGTTATCGCAATTGCTTCATTCGGTATCGCAGGGGTCGGTGGTGGTGCAACGTTCGCAGCAGTAGCGGTACTGACCATCATGGGTCTAGACATCACAGTAGTCGCGATTCTAGTGTCTATCGAAGCGTTAATTGACATGGCTCGTACAGCGCTAAACATCTCAGGCTCTATGTTGTCAGGCGTTCTTACAGCGAAGAAGAATGGCTCATTGGATACTGAACAATACGACGCTGACGTTACAGCGACAGTATCAAAAGAAGCAGCAGTATAATTCTCAAACTTAATTAAGAGCACTCCACGTGAGTGCTCTTCTGTTTTTCCTGAGTTCAGGTTATTTAGGTAGTAAATATGAAAGTTGTTGTTATAGGCGGTAGCGCCGCGGGTATGAGTTTCGCAGCAAAGTACAAACGTAATCAGCCATCAGACGAAGTCATCGTTCTAGATAAGCGTAGCTACATCTCTTTCGGAGCCTGTGGCTTACCTTACTTTGCAGGCGGCATGTTTGATGACACCGAACGAATGATTTCTCGTACACCAGAGCAAGCCATCAAATCTGGTTTAGATGTACGTGTAGAAACGGAAATGGTGTCGTTCGACCGCACTGAAAAACAGATTACGGTGCGTCACCAAAACGTAGAGAGCACTATCGATTACGATATGTTGGTGATTGCGACAGGCGCACGTCCAATTGTGCCTTCATTCGGTGAATTCAATCCAGAACACGTATACACACTAACAAGTATGGAAGATGGCTTGGCGGTTAAGGAAGCGCTAAAGGATAGTAACAAGCAGCGTGTGTGTGTTATTGGGGCTGGCTTTATAGGGCTGGAAGTCTTTGATGCAGCACATGGCTTGGATAAGCACGTGACGATTATCGAACGTGAGCAACACATCATGAGCCGTCAGTTCAGCCCTGAGATCATTGAAGTGGTTGAAGGTGCAATTCGTGAATCCGGTGCAGAGCTAAAAACCGGTTGCAGCGTGTCTGCGATTCGCGATGCCGAGCAAGGTGGTTACATCGTAGAAACAGATAACGGCAATGTAGAAGCTGATATCGTTATCCTGTCACTCGGTTTCAAACCAAATACTGAAGCATTCGAACTACCAAAAGCTGCAAACGGCGCTCTGTTGGTGAATGAATATGGTGCCACTGAAGATGCTTACATCCATGCTGTCGGCGACTGTGCCGTTGTCCATCATATGGCACTAGGCAAACCCGTTTATGTTCCTCTAGCAACTACTGCCAACAAGCAAGCACGCATGATGGCAGACAAGCTAGCAGGTAAAGATACTTATATGTCGGGCTTCTTGGGTTCATCTTGTTTGAAAGTGCTCGATTACGAACTGGCATGTACTGGCGTGAATGAACTTCTGGCGAAAGAACACAGCTTGGATGTGAAAGTATCAACGATTTCAGATAAGAACCAAACCGATTACTACCCAGGCCAAGAAGACATTAAGGTGAAGTTGGTTTATCACCCGGAGACCAAGGTTCTTCTAGGTGGTGAGATCGTAGGTAAGAAAGGAGCGGTTGGTCGTATTAACGCACTAGCGGTAGCTATAACCGCTAAAATGACCACACAAGAATTAGGCTACATGGATTTCTGTTACGCCCCCCCATTTTCACGTACATGGGATGCTCTGAACGTGGCAGGTAACGTCGCTAAGTAAGCGAGCTAGTTGTACTAGTCCCAAAGAATATTCATTTCAACATCAAAGCAGAGCGATTAAGCTCTGCTTTTTAGATAACCTACGATCTTATAGTTCATCTGATGGAAGAACAAAGTCGACATATAACGCAAAATTTCCGATTCCAGAAGCTTTAATACCATCCAAGTCTAAATCATTTGTCGAATAGATCATGGAAGAAACCCCCATGTTGCTTAGTTCTATCGCCTTCTTATACTCACTCCCAAGCGAGCCAAGGTTATCACCCCGATACGTCACAGCCCTAATTTTATTTAAATCAATCCACTCAAGAATAAATGGTGTATTTAGATCTATATTTAATGCGACGTTATTAAAACCTAACTCTATTGCTTCATTATATTTATCTATACTGAACACTTCGATAATAGATTTATCTTTATCTATTATATTTTTTGAAAGCAAGGCAAGATTTTTTATTTTATCCGTAACTAATACAACCTCATTCTCACTTAAAATTTCAATCGCCTCTGAAATATTTAAAGTGTGATAATTATCGTTAATTGTTTTTAACTCAAACTCTTCTGAAGCAATAGGACCATTTTTATTAGAATTTGTCATCATATGGAAAGAGTTCCAGTCATGAACAGCGACGATCTTTCCATCCGACGATACAAGAAGATCTAGCTCTATCATCTTAAAACCACTTTCTATCGACTTCTCTACAGCCTCTAAGGAGTTTGTATATTTAAAACCATCGATTCCCCCGCCGGCATGTGCAATCAAACTGCCTGAATTAACGATAATATTGGAGATATTATTGTGCGTATTTGGATATGCCTTTACGTTGCCTCTCCATACATCAATGACTACACTCATCGAAGGGCCGATAAAAAAAGCTACCCAAGAACATATGAGAACTAGACAAAATATTGATATTAAGACTCTGATTCCTTTAAGTATCATGACATTTTACCTGTTGAGAACTGGGGCTGATGATAATGTATGGTTTACCCTGTCAATATTGAGTTTAAACATGTTATTTATAGCAACTATAATAGCATTTGTCGGTAATAGATTTGTATTTCTTCTTCTCACGGTAATAATGACTTTCGACTTCTACTTAAGGTTAAACTCTCTCAGCTTAGATTTAGGTGTC
>NZ_AJZD02000277.1 GCF_000272105.2 Vibrio splendidus 12E03 | reverse complement strand
CCTAATGTTCATGGAATACGCGCGTAACGCTATGCGTATGGCTGCTCTGATGAAAACTCAGAACATCCAAGTTTACACGCATGACTCTATCGGTCTTGGCGAAGATGGTCCAACTCACCAACCAGTTGAGCAGATCGCTTCTCTACGTCTAACGCCAAACATGAGCACATGGCGCCCATGTGACCAAGTTGAGTCTGCTGTTGCTTGGAAACTGGCAATCGAGCGTAAAGATGGTCCTTCTGCACTTATCTTCTCTCGTCAAAACCTTGCACAACAAGATCGTGACGCTGAGCAAGTAGCAAACATCGCTAAGGGTGGTTACATCCTGAAAGATTGTGCTGGCAAGCCAGAGCTAATCATCATTGCAACGGGTTCTGAAGTTGAGCTAGCGGTTAGCGCTGCTGCTGAACTAACAGCTGAAGGTAAAGCGGTACGCGTAGTATCTATGCCTGCAACTGACGCATTCGATAAG
>NZ_AJZD02000276.1 GCF_000272105.2 Vibrio splendidus 12E03 | reverse complement strand
TGGTATCGCTTCTTGCCTTAAACTCGGCCCATCCACCGTATCAGAACTCCTTACTCGCTTTAAACAAAGCCAACTTGGTTGGCCTCTACCCGACAGTTGCAGAGATGCAGATCTCACACAGGCGCTGTATCACGGCAAGAAAGCCAGTCGAGATAAAGTTATGCCAGACTTCACTCAATACGCAGTCGAACTCAGGCGTAAAGGTATGACAAAGATGCTGCTCTGGCAGGAGTATCATGAGCAATATC
>NZ_AJZD02000275.1 GCF_000272105.2 Vibrio splendidus 12E03 | reverse complement strand
TTTCAGAACCGTTGGGTAATGCCAACCATTAATTTTTTCAAGAATAAAATCTTTTGTTTGGTGTAAGGTCTGTGCCAAACCTTAAATTACCATGACTAGAAGCAACATGGATGGCAAAAACTTTATTGTTTTTCAAAATCATGCCACCACTATCACCTTGAATTGGTAGCCCTGAGGATGTTGTATATTGATATGTTGTATTAATTGGTAATTTATCGATTGATGCTACAGCGTATGATAAAGGATTGTCTCCCCCAAAACCATAGATCTCAATCGAGTCACTAACGTGTATATTTGAGGCGTTTAAGTCAGCAAAGTAGTGAATATTTTGAGCTTTAGCGTCTTGGGGTAGCGTCCATACGGAAACGTCATATTGAGAGCCTGAACTTGA
>NZ_AJZD02000274.1 GCF_000272105.2 Vibrio splendidus 12E03 | reverse complement strand
TATGATTTCATTTATTTCCTTGTATTTAGCACATAAAAACTTTAATACGCCAAATTACTTCCTATATGCATTTATTATATTTTTCCCAGCTCTGATGGGATTTCAAAATGTATATAGACAATACTTAAGTATGTGCTTTTTGTTGCTGTCAATATCTTACATGTATACTGGAAAAAAAAGGAAGTATTTATTTTGGCTTCTCTCTGGACTAACTCATAATGTAGGTTTCATATTCTTACCTATATTGTTTCTATTTAGTGGGAGAAGAATAAATAGAG
>NZ_AJZD02000273.1 GCF_000272105.2 Vibrio splendidus 12E03 | reverse complement strand
CTTGTGTCTACCAATTCCACCACCAGGGCAACGCAATCTTGCGAGGCCGATTACTGAAAAGTAAAAACACCATCTCTCAGCGACCTAAGCCGTGAGAACGAGGTGTACTTTAACGGAAGGAAAAAATTCGTCAACAATAAATTTTATCTTTTAATTCAAGTGATTAATTATCGAACTCAAAAGAATAAATTTAGTGCAGCTTGTACGGTTCTTATACTTGGATTTCTAATTTAAACGGACAAATCACTGACAACCATTGATTCAAATACCAATTGAATGCGGTGATTTTATTGTTTTAAACCAAGCAAATGGCGTTTTCATGTGCTTTTCACATTCAACTATTAGAGTTTGAAGTAACTCTTATTAAGAAGTAAACATGTGAAACCACTAAAACGATATCAATATGAGCGCTATGCCGTTCTTTGTAACCTCGCCTACCCTAGAGTTTTTAAGCAGACTCGCTATGGTTTTGACCCTAATGGACAACGCATCATCAAGAACCAGTTTGGTAAAACCATGATTCGAGTGCTTTGGAGCAGCGACAAAGACGAAGTGGTTGTCGTTATTAAAGGGTCACACAGCGTGTCAGACTGGCTACTTAACTTCGCCTTATGGACGAGAAGCTGCAAAAGGATTGGACTCAATTACAGAGTGCATGCTGGCTTCTATCATCTAATGTTTCAAGAGAGCCAGCCGAACCGCAACGAAGACAAGTTAGGTTTGAGCGTGATTGAGCGATTAGAAACGGTTCTTGTACCGTTATTGGAACAAGGGAAAAGGATTGCGATTACTGGGCACTCCTCCGGCGGCGCCATCGGTTGTGTCTTTGCGGATTATTTTGACAAGAAATACCCAGGCTGCATTAAGCGAATCGTGACATTTGGACAACCAGCAATTGGTGATTGGAGCTTTAAGAAGCGCTATCGCCTTCGCAAAAAAAACTATCGTATATGTTGTGACATCGACATTGTGACCTTCATGCCGCCTGTACCTTTACTGTATTGGCATGTAGGAAAGGTACTTTGGCTCTACAACGGCAGAATCTATGAGAACACCCCAACGTTTATTCGCCTTGGACGTTCTATTTTTAGCTGGTTGATTAGGCCTTTCTCTTACCACTTGATGAGTAAATACATACGTAATAAAGACTTCTTTGATCAGCATTGAAACTCGCCTTAGCACCACAAAGCAAAAGCACAAACTGATAGCAGTCTGTGCTCTGGTATTTACTAATCTATCTGTATTGCGCTTTGATTGTTAAAGCTTGAATCGAGACAACTCTTGTTTCAAATCACTTGCTAAATTGCTTAGCTGATCCGCCTGAGACACTGCATCCGTCGCATCAAGTGCCATAACGTCACTCACTTCACGAACAGATTCAGTATTAGCATTAATTTCAGCAGTAACCAGTGACTGCTCTTCCGCAGCAGAAGCAATCTGAGTCGCCATATCACTGATCACTTGAATCGCTTCACGGATTTGAGCCAAGCTTTCTCCCGCCATATCAACATCATGCACACTTGTCTCTGCCATGTCGTGACTTTGAGTCATCACTTTAACCGCACTATTTGTCGCCTGTTGCAAGCGCTTGATCTTATCTTCAATTTCTTCAGTTGAAGCATGAGTACGCTGTGACAATACTCGAACCTCATCCGCTACAACGGCAAAGCCACGACCTTGTTCGCCAGCCCTCGCCGCTTCAATCGCAGCATTAAGTGCCAGTAGGTTAGTTTGCTCTGCGATTTCACGTATCGTCGCTAAGATAGACGCTATTTGTTGTCCATGTTCTTCCAGCTCACTAATAATAGATACTGCACTCGTCAGTTCAGTAGCAAGCTCATTGATCGATGATTGGCTTTTGGCCATCTGCTGAAAGCCTTGTTCGCTCAATTCAACCGAATGACTGGCGCTTTTTGCTGTATTGTCTGCGTTAGAAGCGATCTCAGCCGTCGCAGTCGCCATTTCAGTTACCGCAGTAGCTACCATCGTAATTTCATCTTGCTGTCGGCTGACGCTATCACTGCGCTTAAGGGCACTCTCATTGGCATGCTCAGCACCATTGTTCATTGCTGTGGATACTTGAGTAACGTTGGTCATCATTCCATGCAGTCGATCGACAAACACATTGAACTTATCGGCCAACTGACCAACTTCATCTTTGCTGGATACTTGAAGGCGTTGCGTTAAGTCACCTTCACCCTCTGCTATATCTGCGAGAGCTTCGCTCACTCGTCCTAGCTCCACAAGCTGTCGAGCAACAAACCAAGACGTTGCAGCTGCCATCACGATCAAAACAATCAAACCAGTAGTAATTTGGCTGATCAACATGTCGAACAACGGCTGTTCTAAAACTTCTTTGTCCATTTCAATCACAAGCAGCCAGTCCGTGCCTTTAATAGGCTCAGCCATGAGCACTCGTTCGCTACCATCAACTTGAGTAAAGATCGTCGTTAGATTTTGTGCGGCACTGTTCAAACCAGAAACACTGAGTTCAGGCGCAATTTCAGTCACTTGTTTGAGAATGAACTCTTTATTTTGGTGAGCAACGACCGTGCCTTCTTTATCGATTAGAATCGCGCGTCCATTACCCGGAACCTGAATCGCTAGTACGTCTTCGATCAGTTTGTCTAACGCTAAATTAGACGCAACAACACCGATGATCGAGCCATTCTCCGTTACAGGGTCAGTAAGTGTTACCACTAACGCTTGCATTGTGACGCTAACATACGGCTTTGTGGTGACGGCTTTATTCTGAGCTAAAGTCTCTTTGTACCAACCTCGGACTCTTGGGTCATAGCCCGCTTTATTAAGCGAAGGGTCATGACGGAACATCTCCCCCTCTTTATTACCGTAATAACTTAACCCAAAGCCACCAGATACAAGAGTTTGACGCAAATGAGGTACGATATCTAAGGAAGGGTTTAGCTGCACTTGTTGCTTTAAGCCATGCACGGCTTGTTTCTTATCGTGAAACCAATCACTGATCCCTTTCGCGTGTGCATGCAGTGTGTTACGACTCTCGCTTTCTATTGCTTGCCAGCTGTTGTTTTGAAAGGTTTTATAACCCATGAAAAGAAGAATGGCAGATGTCACTGCAATCGCCAAAACTACAGAGAAAACCATCTTTCTCTTTAGACTAAATTGCATATTAAGAACCTCTTATAGAACAATTAAAGAAATATAAAGAGGAACACTATCACTCATAGTCATGTTTTAATTAGGGTTATCCCAAAAAATAATGAAACAAATTGAGCATTATATTTAATTGTGACTTCTATTTATTTACGGGTTTATCAACGACACATGAATTGTAGATTCAATCGAAGATAACTCAGAATAGAAAAGATAATGAAACGGTGAAGCAAGTTGTTTAAAAAAGAAATAGTGACTCAAAGATAGGAAAACCAGAAACGAAAAAACCAGCCGCTAGGACTGGTTTTTTCTAAATGATGGAGGCGCCTCCCGGAGTCGAACCGAGG
>NZ_AJZD02000272.1 GCF_000272105.2 Vibrio splendidus 12E03 | reverse complement strand
GAGGAGAGCAAGATGGACAAACTCAATCTTTTACAGACAAAAGCCTTGGCGCTTTTTTCTGTGGCGAGGGGCAGTGACATTTCACCACCAGAGCTGGCAAACGCTGGTTTTATGATGCGTGAAGGGCGCTTTTACCCCGTCGAAAACATTGAAGTGATCCAACAACGCCTTAGCCATGATTTCATGGTGTGGGATGAATCTACCCCGTTTGTGAACACGCTGAGATTTCAGCGTCGCTCGCATTAGG
>NZ_AJZD02000271.1 GCF_000272105.2 Vibrio splendidus 12E03 | reverse complement strand
CAGTTTGTGGGTGGAAGATCGAGAGCAATTGTTTGTGCAAGCCGAAGGCATCTCTCGCCTCCCTTCGGTCAGTTACCTTCTTATCGAAAGTCCCGATGAAAAAATTCTAGAGTTAGGTCAAAAGACCGAAGGCCAATCTTATTCTCAGTCTTGGGAAATGGTGCACCAGATGGGCGGCACAGACTTCCCGTTGGCGACGCTCACAGTGCAATCAGACTTGAGCATGATCCTAGATGACTTTGAAGAACGAGTGTTACTGTTGCTCGCCTTCGAAGCCGTTAAAATCTTCTTGTTGTCTCTGGTATGTTTAACCATCGTCTATCGTCTTGTCGTAAAACGTTTGATGACCATGTCTTCCCAAATCAACCAACAACAGGTCGAAGACAACAAACCGCGCTTTATAACGCCAACTCACTCTACTTACAAAGATGAGATATCGACTCTAGAGAGTAGCTATAACCGATCGGTAGAACGTATTCGTCAACAATATCAAGAGCTGGAAAAAGCTAAAGATGTTGCTGAGGTGGCCAACCGTAATAAAAGTGAATTCCTTGCCAATATGAGTCACGAAATTCGTACCCCAATGAATGGGATTATAGGGTTGTCGTCTTTACTCTCTGAAATGGATATGCCGAAAGAGCAAAAAGAGTACATCAACATGCTCAACACCTCTTCGCTTACTTTGCTCGACTTAATCAATGACATTCTCGATTACTCGAAGATCGAAGCGGGGCGTCTAGAGCTTCAACAAGAGCCGATGAAAATGATGGGCATTGCGGCCGACGTTGAATCAACCTTCCGTGTGAAAGCGGAACAGAAAGGGCTTCGATTCCAATTAGCGATAGACCCTAAGATCCCAACCATGGTGATTGGCGACGGTACTCAACTAAGACAAGTCCTAAATAACTTAGTAGGCAACGCGATTAAATTTACCGAGCACGGCCACGTCACGCTCTCACTTCGTTTGGAAGAGGTGGTTGAGCCTGAACAAAAACTCAGAGTGAAGTTCGAGGTTGTCGACAGCGGTATCGGTATTGCAGAAGACAAACAGAAATCGGTGTTCGATAAGTTTCAACAAGCCGACGGCAGTACCACACGTATTTACGGAGGAACAGGGCTTGGTCTAACAATATGCGAGAAGATCGTGACATTGATGGGCAGCAAGCTTGAACTCACCAGTGTTGAAGGTAAGGGCAGTACCTTCTATTTTACGGCTGACTTTGACCCGTGTTTAGAAGCCGATGAAAGCAATATCGATTTTAATAAGGTTTCGGTTCTGCTTGTGGATGATAGCCAGCTGAACATGCGTATAACGTCTACACAGCTTCAATCCTTTGGCGTTAAGTCTGAGTGCTGTGAAACGGCAAACCAAGCGTTAGAGTTGGTTTCAGAGTCTGTGGCTCAGTCATCACCTTATGACCTTGTGCTGATAGACAAAGTGATGCCGTCCGTTGATGGCTTTCAACTGGCGAGAAGCTTAGTTGAACGCTTTGGTAGCGAGTGTCCTAAGTTAGTGATGATCTCTGCTGACCCTAGAAAGCAAGATGAAGCTCGTGCTAAACAAGTCGGTTTTGTTGCCTACATTGCGCGTCCTTACCAAGATAATCAGCTTAAATGGACCATCAGTGAGGTACTCGCGAGAGCGGCTGATACTTCAGTCTTTACCTATCCGAACAGAGGAGAGGTTGCGTTTAAAGACAATGAACCTGTGCCGTTAAGCAAACCTGCGGCGGTTGTTAAAGAGGCTTCCAATGTCTCTGTAAACGCCCCGCAAGCCGTTAAACAAGCTCCAGTTCAAGCAGAGTCAAAACCTGTCGCGGTTGCCGGAGAGTTTAGTGGTACGGTTTTGGTCGTTGAAGACTCGCGAGTAAACCAGCAAGTTGCCAAGATGATGCTCAAGAAGCTTGGCTTTGAGGTTGATATTGCCGACAACGGTGAAATTGGTGTCGAGAAATTCAAAGCCAACGAATACGAGATGATTTTTATGGATTGTCAGATGCCGGTTCTCGATGGCTTCGAAGCGACCAAGCAGATCCGAGCGCTCGAAGAAGGCTCTTCAAAGCACATTCCAATCGTTGCGCTGACGGCCAACGTCGTACAGCGAGACAAGCATTTGTGCTTCGATGTAGGCATGGATGAGTTTTTACCTAAACCGGTTAACCAAGGCAAACTGAGAGAGATCGTAGCGAGTTTCTTGTCGAAAGAGACCGAATCAAACAAAGAGCATGAGCAGCAAATTGTTTAGTTGAGTATATCTAATCTTACTTTCATTAAAAGAGTAATGAGGCGAGTTAGACACCGTCTTTTATGCCGTTGGTTATATTTGAAGTATCGTGTGAAAGAAATGACAAAGGTGGCCTGAAAAGACCACCTTTTTTGTTTGTGTCGGTTTGAACTTAGTCCCTATCGATTGCGAATGCAGACCATGCTTGACGGGTCGGCATCACTTCGACTCGGTTAATGTTGATGTGATCTGGCAAGGTTGCGATATAAAACATCTGCTCGGCAATATCCTCTGCTGACAACGGTGTGGTGCCTTGGTAAAGATTGTCTGAAGCCGTCTGATTACCTTTGGTTCTTACTAGAGTAAATTCCGTTTCTGCAATACCAGGGGAAAGGTCAGTCACTCGTACCCCTGTGCCTTGTAGGTCGCAACGTAGGTTGTAACTGAACTGTTTTACGAATGCTTTGCTGGCACCATACACATGGCTTCCTGGGTAAGGCCATTGCCCGGCGATTGATCCAACATTGATGATCGAGCTTCCTGCGCCTTTTTTAATTAACGTCGGCAGCAGCGCGTGAGTAACATTAACCAAGCCAGTGACATTGGTGTCGATCATTGTGTGCCAGTCTTTCAAGTCCACATCAGGCGAGCCTTCTGGTGCCAAGGCTAATCCTGCATTATTGACCAATGCGGTGATCGATGAGAATTCAGCAGGTAGTGAATCAATGGCTTGTTTTACGGCGTCTGCGTCTCGAACGTCGAGTTGAATTACATGCACAGGAACCGTTAATTCTTCCTTTAGGTCGAGTAGCCTTTCGATTCGACGACCAGACAACACTAACGACCAGTTATCTTCTGCAAAACGTTTTGCTGCCGCTTTGCCGAAACCAGAGGTTGCCCCTGTAATGAACGCTATCTTATCCATAAATACATCCTTCTAATTTGAAATTAACATAAGTAGTGCCATGCCGATCAAAATCGGCGCGGTCGTTGTTTTTGCAGACAAATTCGGCGCTGATAGATACAGCTTTTGCCCGAGTAGATTGCCAATCAAAGCTGCAGGTAAGAGCCATAAACCAGTGATAAACGATCCTTGGTTAAATGCGCCAATCCACATGAAGCCGATCTGTGAGATCGCGGAACTTAGTAGAAAAAACACAATTGCAGTGGCTCTTTGCTCACTGGTTTCAATGGTCAGGTTCATCAAATACGTCACTAACGGAGGCCCTCCCGAAGAAGTGGTAGTCATGCTGAATCCAGAAATTGCCCCCGCCCAAAATGCGTGTCGCTGGTGTAACCATGTGAGGCGAAAGTCGCAAATGATTAATGTGCCAGCGACTAAAGACATCATCGCGATAAAGGCCTTTAAGCCTGATTCAGATATCGTGCTAATGAAGTACAGCGAGAAGGGCACCGCAACCAACATGCCAATACACAACGGTGTAATAAGTTGAATGTTGATGGTGGACTTACTGCGTTTGAGCAGAGGAAAAGTACTTAAAAAATCCAACAGGATTCCAATGGTCACGGCTTGCAGAGGTGGAACAATAAAGCTGAGGGATAGCGCTGCAATAATCGCAAACCCAAACCCTGAATAGCCTCGCACTACACCTGCAAACAGAATCAATGTCATCGCCAAGCCCATTTCCACTCTTACTCACCTTTTTGCTTTTGATATTGCTGCTGCGTTAATTAGCGTTCGATGAGACCTGTCTCGTCTGCCTTTCAATCTATTCACACCTAAGAGTTTTGAATAGAGCCAGATCGACGATTGGATTGGGTCAGGCTGTTTGTTGGATCGGGGATGAGACTTGGGCTGATGTACTGGCCCAATGTTTTGTTGAAACTGACACTATGAGCTCCGCCCTGTTTGGGATGAAGATTATTCCATCCGATAGCGCAGCCTTTTCAATGTCGTGTTTTGTGTCTTTCATTCTCGAAGACGAGCCAAGCACGAGCGGCTGTGAATCTAGTGTTGTTAATGGAGACGATGAAATGGAAGTATCAACAGAACAGCTTGTGAACCAAGATATTATCGACCTCGACAAGAGCGTATTTCATTCTTGGTCGATTCAAGAAGCAGCGGAGCCTATCGCCATTGCGGGTGGGCAAGGATGCAAAATGTGGGACTACGAAGGTAAAGAGTACCTTGATTTTAGTAGCCAGCTCGTCAATACCAACATTGGTCATCAGCATCCACAAGTGATCAAAGCGATTAAAGATCAAGCGGACTCATTGGTAACAGTTGCCCCTGCGACCGCAAACCTCACTCGCGGTTTGGCGGCCAGGCGCATCTTGTCGAAAGCGCCAAGCACGTTTAAGAAAGTGTTCTTTACCAATGCAGGGGCAGACGCCAACGAAAATGCGATACGCATGGCGCGACAATTCACTGGGCGCGATAAGGTGCTATCTGCTTACCGTTCTTACCATGGCAATACAGGTACTGCTATTGCTGCGACGGGGGACTTTCGTCGAATTCCAAACGAGTATAGCCGTGGGCACGTTCACTTCTTCAATCCATTTCTCTATCGAAGCGAATTCAACGCGGTGACTGAGGCAGAAGAGAGTGAGCGTGCCCTGCAGCATTTAGAGCGAGTGATTGAGTGCGAAGGGCCAACGGCGATTGCGGCGATTATCTTAGAGACTATTCCCGGAACAGCAGGCTTTCTCATTCCGCCTAAAGACTACCTTGTTGGTGTGCGTGAGCTTGCAACCAAGTACGGCATTCAATTGATCTTCGATGAAGTCATGGTGGGTTTTGGCCGAACGGGTAAGTGGTTTGCGTTTGAGCATTTCAATGTTGTACCGGATCTGATCACTTTCGCGAAAGGGGTTAACTCGGGTTATGTTCCGGCTGGTGGCGTGGTAGTCAGTGAACCAATTGTTGAGTACTTTAAGTCGAATTTCTTTATGGGCGGCTTGACGTATTCTGGTCACCCTTTGGCGATGGCTTCTATCGTTGCAACGCTCGATGTGATGGAGCAAGAGGGCATTGTCACACATGCCGATAATGTCGGTAACAGCGTTCTAGGGCCACTTTTACTGAGTCTCCAAGAGTTGCACCCGATGATCGGTGATGTACGCGGTAAAGGAATGTTTTGGGCGGTCGAGCTGGTGGAAGATCGTGAAAGCAAGACTCCATTGAGCAATGAAAAAATGGGCAAATTGAAAGCGGAACTAACCAAACGAGGCTTGTTGACCTTCATTGTCAATAACCGCATTCACGTCGCTCCGCCTCTGGTGATTCAACCGAGTGAAATTAAGAAAGGCGTGAAGATCATTGATGAAGTTTTGCTTGAGCTCGCTTCTTAACTCTTCAAAAGATAGCTAACACAGAAACACAGCACTTTGGTATAGGATTCCCCGTCCTTTTCAAAGTGCTTATTTTTTCCGGAGTTCTTAGCTTTTGAGTGTCTAGCTCTTAATTGATTAGGTATAGACGAAAAAGAGCATCGATTGATGCTCTTTTTTACGTCATTTTCTTGAATAACAACGTCCATATAACGCGATGCTAGCTCTTCATTACCTCTGATAGCTCTTTAATGCCGGGTGCAATCAAGTCTTTGTCGATGGCGTGAAACCCTAGTCTGAAATAAGAATTGGGATCAAATTCGGATGAAGTTTCATTGCTCAACTTGGTTTCGGGATCGGTCATGAAGTGAGAATATCCTGTCTCAATCAAAATCCCTTTTTGAGCGGCTCGTGATGCTAAGCGCTGGCTATTGATGTGACTCGGCGTTTGTAGCCACAAAGAGTTGGCTTGCTCACTCTGAGCCAGTCGCTTGCAGTCCGGTAAGTATTTTAAGACCGCATCGTTGATCAGCTTCCAACGTTGGCGCGTGTTTTCTCTAAAACGCCTCACAAAGCTGTCGTAGTAGCCTTGTTCAATAAAGTGAGCCACTTCCATTTGAACGCGACTTGGTGCGTGTCGATACATCAACCTACGCAGTATTCTAAGGTCGTAGATTAGCTCTTCAGGTGCCACGATGTAGCCTAACCTTAAGCCGGGTGCCAGTAGCTTAGAGAAGCTGCTGACGTAGATGACACGCCCTTCTTTATCACTGGCTTTCAGCGCAGGTTTAGGGTTCCACTCCACGTTGCACTCGGCATCATAGTCATCTTCGATAATCACTGCATCATTGGCTTTAGCCATCTCAAGTAACTGAGTTCGACGTTCGTCACTCATGGTCACGCCTGTGGGCGCTTGGTGGCTGGGTGTGACATAGAAGTGATCACACAGTGAAGAGTGCTCATTGAACCTTAAACCTTGTTCATCCACTTGATGTGGGTGTAACTGTGCGCCAGAGAGATTAAAGATGTGGTTCGCTTCTTTGTAACCGGGGTTCTCGACACCGACTCGGCTCTGATGATTCATCAATAAGGTGGAGAGCAGATAGAGCGCGTTCTGCGAGCCTAATGTTATTAAAATCTCATCACTTTGAGCATGAATACTGCGCTGTGGGAGCACTCTCGTGCGTATCTGTTCCACCAGCATATCGACGTCTTTATCGACCTTGTCGCAAAGCCAGCGGTGATCATGTGGGTCTGAGGTGACCTTTCTTGTCGCTTCTCGCCATTGAGCTAACGGGAAGTCGTTGATAGAGGGTTGGCCAAAAATAAATGGGTATTGGTAACAACTCCAATGCGAGGGTTTGACGATGCGTGGGTATTGGCCCAATTGCAGCTTAACGCGTTTGCTCCAATCCGGTGCATTGTCGCTGTCGGTTGATTCAAAATGATCCAAACTCGCATCGATAGTGTCACTCGGATTCTGATACTTTTCTGAAAGGTAATAGCCGCTGCGAGGCTTACTGGTGAGGTAGCCATCGTCGAGCAAACTGTCGTACACCAAGGAGACAGTATTGCGTGAAACGCCCAATTGGCTAGACAGCTTACGACAAGATGGAAGCGCTTGTTCAGCCGGAAAAATACCATTCAATATCGCTGTCACCAAATAGCTACGTACTTGTTCTTGTAGGCTTCTTTTGGAATCAAACTCGATGAAACAATTGTGATTTATCGCCATGAGATACAGTCCTTATTCTCAGTAAACCTCGGTCCTATTTGTATAAAAGAGCAAGAAATGAGCCAGAGTTCATATGGATATTTTAAGGACTGGCTTTTGAACGGTATCTAATGTGAAAGATGCACTGCTCTAACCTAAAAATAGCTCTGTCCCAACCCGAAAATTAAATTGGCTCTACGTCTTCGAGGCATTCCGTTCATAAAGTAAAGGCAGGCAAATAATCTCGATAAGGAAAGCGTATGAAACAGGGAATGACGATGAAGGCATGGGTTTCAACAGCGGCAGCAACAGTCGTACTGGGTTATTTTGGTATCGCTCAAGCATCCGAGCTTGCAGCCATCGAAAAGCAAGGTTTTATGAAAGTGGCGACAGAAGATAACTATTCGCCATTCAACTACATCGATCGTGGTAATCCAGCTGGGATTAATAAAGATCTGCTTGATGAACTGCGTGAATATTCGAAGTTCGATATTGAACAAGAGATCTTACCTTGGACAGGACTACTCGCTTCGGTATCAGCTGGTCAATATGATGTGGCGTTAACTGGCGCGATCATTACTGATGCTCGCTTGAAGGCCTTTGACTTCACACCACCTATCGCTTCAGCGCAGCATTACTTCTTAACCAGAGCTGATGCGGAAGACATTAATACGGTAGCCGATTTAGATGGCAAAACCGTGGGCTTACAAGCGGGCAGTGCTTTGCTAGAAAGGCTTCCAGAGCTAGAAGTGATGCTCGAAGCACAGGGCAAGTCTTTGGGTAAAGTGGTTCAGTACCAATCCTACCCAGAAGCATATTCCGACTTGGCAATCGGCCGAATAGACTACGTGATCAACAGTGTCGTGTCAGTTAATGAGGTAGTGAAATCCAAGTCGAAGGTGTTCAAAAAAGGTGAGGCGGTGTCTGGTCCTGGTTTCGTGAGCTGGCCTGTTCCTAAAGAGAACCCTGAGCTTTTGGCTTATTTAACGGAGTTTTTCCTGCACCTAGAGCAAACAGGAAAAATGGCGGAGTTGCAGAAGAAGTGGTTCGGTGAGTCGTTCGACCAACTGCCTTCAGAGGCTATCACTTCGGTTGAGCAGTATCACAAGCTAACAGCAGTCCAATAGATGGATAAGCATGCGCTGACACAAACAGTTAACGGCTGTTTGTGTCCATGCCAATGGGTTCAAAGCGGTTTAACCCATGAGTCATTTGCGCAAAACCTATCGAAAGAGGTCGTTTATGGATTATTACGCTTGGGAACAGTTGCTACAGGGCGCGTGGGCTACGGCATGGATATCGGCAGTCTCGATTGTATTAGGTGTCGTCATCGGGCTAGTCATTGCTTTAATTCGAATGATGAAAATCCCGTTTGTGGATCAAATGCTGGGTATCTATGTCAGCTGGGCACGAGCAACACCTTTGGTGACACTGGCTCTGTTTATCTTTCTTTCGTTCCCGTCATTTGGCATCAATTTAGACAAACACGTTTCTGCCATCTTAGCGCTCACGCTCAACACATCGGCATTCAATGCAGAAATTTGGCGCAATGCCTTTCTCAACTTTTCAAAAGGGCAAATGGAAGCGGCCGAAGCGATTGGCATGCGACGCATAACTTACTTCCGCCGAATCATGTTCCCACAGATGGTGATCATGAGCTTACCTGCGCTCGTCAATGAGATGTCGTTCTTAATCAAAGGCAGCCCAGCGATTGCAGTGATCGGTATCGTGGATCTAACCCGTGTCACCAACCGAATTGCAGCGGTTACCTATGAGCCACTCGGGCCAATCTTATGTGCTGGTGCCATCTACATGTTGATTATTGGCGTGCTGGTGAAGTTGCAAGCTGTGGCTGAAAACAGAGCCACTTATCTGCAGCAATAAGTGCATACATCTGTTAACAGCAGCAACAGTTTGGCCGTCATAACGACTTGGTCAGCAACGCCATTTACCTGCTTATGAAGCGTCATTGAGTGGGTAAATTTAAGGAGTAAATATGGAAGAATGGAATATTATCTGGCAACAAAAAGAGCTGTTTGCTTCTGGTTTTGTGACCACATTTTATCTTTTTGTTTCGTCTTCAATCTTGAGTTTCGTCATAGGTATTGGTTTGTTGTACTGTCTCGAAAACTCGAGACTCGGTGTGAAATACACCATCAATAGTTTGATAGGCATGATGCGCACCTTACCGTTTCTGATCTTAGCTTACCTGCTCTATTACGGTTTGCCTCAGGTTGGCATTCGACTAGATGCAGTGACAGCGGGAATCATCGCGCTCAGCCTCTATCATGGTACGTATTTCTGTGAGATTTTCCGCGGTGTACGTAAAGGGTTAGAGCCTGGTTACATCGAAGCGGCGCACGCTTATGGCTTTTCTAAGCTCAAAACCTTCACCCGAGTCATCACACCCAACGTGTTATTTAAGTCGGTTCCTCTGATCACTAACCAACTTATCATCTGCTTAAAAGACACTGCGTTTCTTAGCATCATTACCGTCGCAGAAATTACCGCGGCAGCCAACAGTATTCAATCGACCTACTTCATCCCATTGAATGCCTTCATCATTGCGATTGCGCTCTACTGGGCGGTAAGTATTGCACTTGAAACCATTACCAAACGAATCCAAACCAAAGTTGAACTTAGAGGGCTTAGCCATGCTTAAACAATCAGAGATTATTGAAACAGAAGCACCGAGTAACCCCTCTTTGGGAGTCAGTTTGGAAGTGATTGAGTGCGAGCCACTGTTGGAAGAGCGCGAGACAATCATCAACATTGAAAATTTGTCGAAACAGTTTGATGGCATCGAAGTGTTACGAGACATCAACCTCACCATCAACAAAGGCGATGTGGTGAGTATTCTCGGTTCGTCTGGGTCGGGTAAATCGACGCTATTACGCTGCATGAACTGGTTAGAACAACCAGAACGCGGCACGATCTTCATGGGTGATGAGCGTATTGGTATCAACTCTGAAACGGGTAAGCCGCCCAAATACAAAGAGTTGGCGAAACTTCGAGAGCGCCTTGGGATGGTCTTTCAAAGCTTCAACTTATGGCCGCATCTCACCGTTTTACAAAACGTCATGGAAGCGCTGGTACATGTTAAGAAGATAGCGAAATCAGACGCTGAAGAGATGGCTCGCAAGCAACTCGATAAGGTTGGGATGTCTCACAAGCTAGAGAGTTACCCAAGTATGTTATCGGGTGGACAAAAGCAACGCGTCGCGATTGCTAGGGCGCTCGCGATGGAACCGGATGTATTGCTGTTTGATGAGCCAACCTCGGCGCTCGACCCTGAATTGGTCGAAGAGGTACTACTGGTGATGAAGAAGCTATCTCAAGAGGGCTACACCATGGTGGTAGTGACTCATGAGATGGAGTTCGCGCGTCAGGTGTCGGATCAGGTGGTATTTCTCGAGAAGGGCATCTTGATTGAGAAATCCAACCCAGAGAAGTTCTTCACTAATCCAGACTCACCAAGGGTAAGGCAGTTCCTTAAGCTTGATTCATGAGTTAGATGATTCATATCACCTTAATGTTTGATCGTTAAAAAAACTCCGACTCAATTAGTTGGAGTTTTTGTATGTGTGGGGTTCTTCTCTTAAGCAGGCACAGCATTACCCAATGCTATCAATATGGATCACCACAGAATCGGGTCGCCAGTATTCCAGTTCGCAGTCTATCAACTCACCATCTTGTTTGTAGTTCACTCGACAGATCTTAAGAACAGGTTGCCCTTCAGCCAAATTTAACGCCTTAGCGACATGTGCTGGGGCTGAAGTGGGAATCACATCAAAGCGCGATCGTTTTGTCTCATAGCCGTATTTTTCTCGGTAGATACCTGTCAGCGACATGGTGAGGTTTTCCGACAATATTTTTTCAAACAGGGGCGCTTTCAATACGTTTTCAACGAACAGTACCGCTCTGCCATCAATAAATCGTAATCGCTCAATCACGTGTATCGGGGTGATTTGTTCTATCTCTAATGATTTGGCGTAATCGCCAGCCGCCATCTCTGTGCGGGTGCTCAGCAGCCTTGTTTCTGCGATGCGATCTTGTTCGCGAATCATTTGATGAAAGTGAGAACGTGACAATGGGTTATAGCGAATACGTTCGGGTGACACATACCAGCCTCGGCGCTCTTCTCGGTATATCAAGCCTTCGGTTTCTAGAGACACCAGTGCATCTTTGAGCGTGATTCGTGTGGTGGAAAACAGCTCACTGAGTTCTCTTTCAGATGGCAGTTTTTGCCCCTCGGTGAAGATGCCAGATTGAAGCTGTTCTCTGATGCTTGCCTTAATTCTGCCTAGCTGTGTCCCTGATTGTCCTGTTGCCAATGTTCTCATTACTGATCTAGTCCATAAGTTCGTGTGCTCAATAAGGTAAACCACGGAGTTAACAGGAATGTGACAGTAAACAAAGGCTTATTGTCATATGAGTGAAATATAACTGCCATGTAAATGCATCTGAACTGTCAAATAAGTTGCGCGAAAGCGTCACACTCCGGCGATAGCATACAAAACGAACTTACTGACCTAGTCCAGAGGGATAGAGACAATGAAAACTTTGCTTAGCCGTTCAACTGTATCGCCAGCTAAACTGATTGGCGCAACGTTAATAACGGCAACACTTTCAATGCCAGCGATGGCGAAGGATGCTGATCTTGAATCACTGATTGAAGCCGCTCAAAAAGAGGGTGCGGTTTACAGTGTGGGCATGCCAGACAGTTGGGCAAACTGGAAAGGCACATGGGCTGATCTGAAAGCAAACTACGGTTTGAAGCATCAGGATACAGACATGAGCTCGGCACAAGAGATCTCGAAATTTGAAGCAGAGAAAAGAAACGCAACCGCAGATCTCGGTGACGTTGGTTTCGCCTTTGCACGTGTCGCTGTGCAGAAAGACGTAACACAGCCATACAAGCCAACGACTTGGAATGACATTCCAGACTGGGCGAAAGATAAAGATGGTCACTGGGCTCTGGCTTACACAGGCACTATCTCGTTCATTTCAAACAACAACCTTGTTGAAGATGCACCAAAATCTTGGAGCGACCTACTTGAAGGCGACTACAAAGTCACTGTTGGTGACGTAGGCGTAGCAGCGCAAGCAAACAACGCGATTCTCGCGGCTGCATTTGCTAACGGCGGTGACGAGTCAAACCTAAAACCAGCGATTAAATTCTTTGGTGAACTAGCGAAGCAAGGTCGTCTGTCTTACACAGATCCAAGCATCGCGAACCTTGAAAAAGGCGAAGTAGAAGTGGCGATCATGTGGGATTTCAACGCATTGAACTACCGCGACAAGATCGACCGTGAGCGCTTTACGGTAAGCATTCCACAAGATGGCTCTGTGATCTCTGGTTACACCACCATCATCAACAAATACGCGAAAAACCCGAACGCGGCGAAGTTGGCTCGTGAATACATCTTCAGCGACCAAGGCCAAATCAATCTAGCAGAAGGTTACGCACGCCCAATCCGTAGCAGCGTTACGCTACCTCAATCAGTACAAGACAAGCTGATCTCGAACGAGCAATACAGCAACGTTCATCCAGTAACTGACTTCTCAGCATGGGAAAAATCAGCACGTCGCCTGCCACGTCAATGGCAAGAAAGCGTATTGATTCACCAACAATAACCCCGCTTAACATGCCACCTGTAACGGGTGGCTTATATAAACAAGCAATAGAGAATAGACCATGAGCAATAAGGTTATCCTTGTTGTTCTAGATGGACTGAATTATCAGGTAGCCCGTGATTGCATGGGCTACCTGAACGGTCTTCTAGAACTTAAAGATCTTCATGAAAAACAGGGCGATTCGTACAAGAAACAGAGCACTTCGCAGAGCACGCAGAAAAATAAGCTGCGCGCCACACTTTACCCAATGCAGTGTGAACTGCCGTCTATGTCACGCCCTTTGTATGAATGCATTTTAACGGGAGTTCGCCCTGTTGAGAGTGGCATCGTTAACAACCAAATCGTGCGTTTGTCGAGTCATGAGTCGATCTTTAGCTTGGCTAAGTCACAGGGCAAAGTGACGGCTGCTGCGGCCTATCATTGGGTGAGCGAGTTGTATAACCGAGCACCGTTTGACGCTGTGCGCGACCGTTTTACCAACGATGAAACCATGAATATCCAACATGGCTGTTTCTACCATTGGGACCACTACCCAGATGAAGCCTTGTTCTTGGATGCAGAGCACCTGCGTGTCACTCATCAACCTGACTTCTTGTTGGTTCACCCAATGAACATTGACGATATTGGGCACAAGCATGGGTTAGATTCTCGCCAGTACCGCAACAGTGCACGTGGTGCGGATATCTACCTGTCGAACTACCTTGAGAAATGGGTAGACGATGGTTATCAGGTGATCATCACCAGTGACCACGGTATGAACAATGACTTGTCTCATGGTGGGATTCTGCCTGAAGAGCGTGAAGTTCCATTTTTTGTGATTGGCGATCAATTCACACACCAAGAATGTTCAGTGAAACAGACCGATATATGCGGCAGCGTGTGTCAGTTACTCAACCTTGAACACGATAAATCTTACACTCAGGAATTGTTGGCCCTATGAGCAGTTCTGTAATCACGCAGAGCGATGGCTCTGTGCTTCAACCCAAAACCAAATCTTTATTTCAACGCTTCAAGCCCGCTTTGTGGCTTGCGCCTTTCGCCCTATTTTTCTATCTGTTTCAACTGGCACCTATGGTTTGGGTGTTGATCAACAGCTTCTTCTACGACGACGAGCTCTCTCTTGAAAACTACTCTGAAATATTCGATTCTGCTTTCATGATGCAAGCCTTCGGCAACAGTTTATGGCTGTCGGTTTGGTCGAGTATTGTTGGCTTGGCGATTGCGACTCTGTTGGTCTCTTCATTGCGCCGCGTTGATTCTAAAATCCGCGATGCGGTGATTGCCTTCACCAACATGAGCAGCAACTTCTCTGGTGTGCCTCTGTCGTTCGCCTTCATCATTATCTTAGGCACTAACGGGGCAATCACCTTATTGCTCAAGCAGTACGGATTGCTGGGGGACTTCGACTTGTACGGCAAGTGGGGCTTGCTGGCGATTTACATCTACTTCCAGATCCCATTGGCGGTGTTGTTGCTGTATCCAGCTTTTGATGCCCTTAGCGATGACTGGCAAGCTGCCTCAGCACTGCTTGGTGCGAAAACATGGCAATACTGGACCAAAATTGCGCTGCCTGTGTTATCTCCTGCCTTGCTTGGTACCTTCATTATTTTGATTGCTAACGCGATTGGCGCGTATGCGAGTGTGTATGCGCTAACCTCGGGCAACTACAACGTGATTACGATTCGTATCGCGAGTTTGGTATCGGGCGACTTGTTCTTAGAGCCTAACCTAGCTGCCGCAATCTCCGTGATTCTGATGGCGATGCTGGCCTTTATCACTGTGATTAACCAATGGCTGATCAGCAAAAGCTACGCGGGGAAGAGAAAGTAATGAACACCGTAAATACTCGCTTTCATAAAACGGTTGTCTACTCGATTGTCGGCATCATGATGATCCCGATCTTAGCGACCTTTATCTACTCGATCTCTTCTCGATGGGGCGCAACGATCCTGCCGGATGGCTTCACGTTAGATTGGTACATCAACCTGCTGACCGATCCTCGCTTCTTGCAAGCCTTTGGTCGTTCACTGTTTATCTGTGTCGCTGCGCTGTCATTGAGTGTGGTGTTGGTTCTGCCTGCGATTTTCGTTGTGTTTTACTATTTCCCGAAACTCGACAAGGTGATGAATATCCTGATCTTATTGCCGTTCGCCGTGCCTCCTGTGGTGTCATCGGTTGGCTTGCTTCAACTGTATGCTGATAGTGAAATTTCCTTGATAGGCACGCCGTGGATTTTGATTGGCACCTACTTCACCATTGCGTTGCCATTTATGTATCGCGCGATTGCCAACAGCTTTGAAGCGATTAACTTGCATGACTTGATGGACGCAGCACACCTACTCGGTGCAAGCACGACCAAGGCGTTTTTATTGATTATTTTGCCAAACCTTAAGAAAGGCTTAATGGCGTCGCTGTTCTTGTCGTTCTCGTTCCTATTGGGCGAGTTTGTGTTCGCTAATATCTTGGTAGGAACACGCTACGAGACACTGCAAATCTACCTATACAACATGCGTCAAACCAGTGGCCACTTCACGTCAGCCCTTGTGATGACGTACTTCCTGTTTATTTTCTTACTGACTTGGTTGGCAAGTCGTTTCAGCCAGGGAACAAAATAATGAGCTATGTAAATGCGAAAAACCTCACCAAGCGCTTTGGTGACAATACGGTGTTTGAAGACATTGAATTTTCCATCGAGAAGGGTGAATTCATTACTCTGCTTGGCCCAAGTGGTTGCGGTAAATCGACTCTGCTACGCAGCTTGGCAGGCCTGAATCCTGTTGATGGTGGCGAGATCTGGGTGAACGGTGAAGAGATTACTCACCAAGTGCCGCAACAGCGTGGCATCGGCATGGTGTTTCAATCTTATGCGCTGTTCCCGAACATGACGGTTGAAGGCAACATTGCGTTTGGCCTTAAGATGAAAAAGCTTGCTGCTAACGAGATTAAGCGTGAAGTCGCAAAAGTGATTGGGCTGGTGGATTTAACGGGCAAAGAGAGGTTCTATCCGCATCAGTTATCGGGCGGTCAGCGTCAGCGTGTCGCCTTGGCAAGAGCCTTGGTGCTCAAGCCGCGTATTCTATTGCTCGATGAACCGCTTTCGGCGCTGGATGCGAAGATCCGAAAGCACCTACGCCAACAGATCCGAGATATTCAAAAAGAGATGAGCCTGACCACGATCTTCGTGACTCACGATCAAGAAGAAGCGATGATCATGTCTGACCGTATCTTCTTGATGAATAAAGGTCAGATAGTCCAAGCAGGTACACCAGAAGAGATCTACACTCAACCTGCCAATGAATTCGTGGCGGGGTTCATGGGTCACTACAATCTGGTGCAAGCCAACAAAGCTAAGCAGCTGTTTAATATTGAAACCGAGTGGAAAGTGGCGATTCGACCTGAATCTATCTACGTTAAAGAGCAAGGCCGACAGTATGGCGAACATATCTCTGCGCCGAAAACCGGTACCATTCGCAATCACCAGCTATTAGGCAATGTGATTCGCTATCAAGTGGACGTTGATGAGTGTGAATTAACGGTCGACCTGCTTAACCGTTCTTCTGAACGACTGTTGGCAAACGGTAGCCAACTTGAACTCCTGTTTAACCTTAACGAAATTCAACCTGTGAGAGCCTAAGATGTTCAAACCTTTGTATGTATTTGATATGGATGAAACGCTGATCAATGCCGATGCAGCGATGCTCTGGAATGCGTTCTTGGTTGAAAAGGGTATTGCCACTGCGCCTAACTTTATTGAAGAAGATAAGCGCTTAATGGGCCTGTATTCGGAAGGTAAATTGAACATGGAAGATTACCTAACATTTTCCATGCAGCCACTGGCCGATATGCCAACAGAGCAAGTCAGCGCATTGGTGGAAGAGTGTGTTGAACAGCATATTTTGCCTAGACAGTTCAAGCAGTCGAAACCTTTGATTGAGCAGCTTGAGAATGATGATATCGACATGTTGATCATCTCTGCCAGCGTGACTTTCTTAGTGGAAGCGGTCGGTCGTAAGATTGGTATTGAGAACGCACTCGGTATTGATTTGATTGAAAACCAAGGCCGTTTCACGTCTCAGATCTCAGGTGTGCCAAGCTACCGTGAAGGCAAAGTGACGCGTTTAAAAGAGTGGTTAGACAATCAAGAAACCAACTACTCAGACATTCACTTTTATACCGATTCAATCAACGACTTACCTTTGTGTGAACACGCTGATTTTGCATATTTGGTCAACCCGTGCCCGCGTTTGAAAGCGTTAGCCGATCAACCGAATTGGTCGATTCTCAACTGGGATTAACGCTTAACCCATCTCTGAATCATGTTCGTCTTAGAACTCATCAAGCCGCTGACTACAGCGGCTTTTTTGCATCATCAGGCTAATGTTTGATTTATCACCGTAGCTGACAAAAGGATGCGCGTAACAATTTAATAACATCTCTTGCTCTGCTGTAAATCAAACCACCATCTTTCAATCCCTTGATAGCACTCATTTTGTTGTTGTGAGGCTTTTTGTGTAACAAATATTTTACAACTTGACGGGCTTTTAGCGCTATTGCCCATTTCCTTCCATCCATTCCAATCTTTCCGCTTGTGGGCCAAATTTAATTAAGGATAAAAAACACACAAACACGTAACACAAAACCAATAGGTACAAGGAGAAAGTTCATGGTGGATACATACAACCCGCTTGGCACGGATGGATTCGAGTTTGTTGAATACACGGCCGTTGACCACAAGGGAATAGAGCAACTTAAAGCGCTGTTTGTGTCACTTGGTTTTGCTGAGATCGCCAAGCACCGCTCAAAAGAAGCTTGGCTGTATCGACAAGGTGACATCAACTTTATCGTTAATGAACAACCACACAGCCAAGCGGAAGCGTTCGCCAAGGTGCATGGGCCATCGGTCTGTGGCATGGCTTTTCGTGTCAACGAGGCAACGGCTGCTATGGAGCAAGCATTCAAGGGCGGTGGTGAAGAGTATAAAACAGAAATAGGGCCGATGGAGCTGAGCATTCCTGCCATTTATGGGATCGGTGAAAGTTTGCTTTATTTTGTGGATCGCTACGGCAAACAGAGCATTTACGACGTTGATTTCCGATTCTATGATGACGCGCAAGAGCGTATAGCGAAAGCTGACGTAGGCCTTTACGAGATCGATCACCTCACGCACAACGTGAAGCAAGGCAATATGGATGTGTGGTCTGGGTTCTATGAACGTCTTGGTAACTTCCGTGAGATTCGCTACTTCGACATCGAAGGCAAGCTGACAGGCCTTGTGAGCCGCGCCATGACCTCACCGTGTGGCAAGATCCGTATCCCTATCAATGAGTCTTCCGACGACAAATCACAAATCGAAGAGTTCATTCGCGAGTACAACGGCGAAGGCATCCAACACATCGCACTCGCAACGGATGACATCTACAAAACCGTGAAGACTCTGCGTGATCGCGGCATGGACTTTATGCCAACCCCAGATACCTACTATGAGAAAGTTGACGATCGTGTGAAAGGCCACGGGGAAGACACTGATTTGCTGCGCGACCTGCGTGTTCTGATTGATGGCGCACCGACCAAAGACGGCATCTTGCTGCAAATTTTCACGCAGACAGTAATCGGGCCTGTGTTCTTTGAAATCATTCAGCGTAAAGGCAATGAAGGCTTTGGCGAAGGTAACTTCAAGGCGCTGTTTGAATCGATTGAAGAGGACCAGATTCGTCGAGGAGTATTAGACGATGCATAAATGGATCTCGTTTCCTCATCGGGAGGGGGTGTGTTCTAAACAAGCGCATGCCGACTTCCCTGAAGAGGCAATCTATGAGCGAGAGGCGGGCCGAAGTGGATTCTTCGGCCCTGCTGCTCACTTTCATCACCAACACGCCCCAACAGGTTGGTCGGAGTGGGAGGGCGATTTACGTCCTCGCGCTTTTGATTTTACGCTGGTGGAAAAAGCCAGCCAGATAACCCCTTGGGCGGTGCCTCATCTTTTGCACAACGCAGACTGCAAAATCCGCGTATGGCGCATGGATGAGAAGATGGATTTCTTGGTGCGTAACTCCGATGGCGATGAGCTGCTGTTCATTCACCAAGGCAGCGCCGATCTCTATTGTGACTATGGTCATTTAGAAGTGAGTGAAGGGGACTACGTGATGATCCCGCGCTCGACCAATTGGCGCTTGGAACCCAGCGAGCCGATGTTTATCTTGATGATTGAGAACACAGACGCGGCTTACTCTTTGCCAGAGAAAGGCATGGTCGGCAATCACGCGGTGTTTGATCCGGCGGTGCTCGACATCCCTTCTATCAATGATCAATTCCGCGCTCAATATTCAGAAAACCAAACTCAAGTTCAGGTGAAGCGCCACGACAAAGTCAGCGTGATCACCTATCCGTTCAATCCATTGGATGCAATTGGTTGGCATGGCGACTTAGCGGTGGTGAAAGTGAATTGGCGCGATATCAGGCCGCTGATGTCACATCGCTACCACTTGCCACCTTCTGCGCATACTACGTTTGTTGGCGCAGGCTTTGTGGTGTGTACCTTTGTGCCGCGCCCGATTGAGAGCGACCCCGGTGCGCTGAAAGTGCCGTTCTACCACAACAATGATGACTACGACGAAGTGCTTTTCTATCACGCTGGTGACTTCTTCAGTCGCGACAACATTGAAGCGGGCATGGTGACTTTCCACCCCGCGGGTTTCACGCATGGGCCTCATCCAAAGGCTTTTAAAGCGGGTCAGGCGCATAAGAAGAAGTTTACCGATGAAGTGGCGGTGATGATTGATACTCGCCATGCACTGCAGTTCTCTGAGGAACTCGATAGCGTTGAGAACAAAGAATATGTCTACAGTTGGCAAGACTCTGGTTTGAAAGAAATGGCTGACGATAAGAAGTAAGGGACAAGGATGAAATTAGCAACCAAGAAAAATGGCACTCGCGATGGTCTATTGATGGTCGTGAGCAAAGATCTCAAACAATGTGTGGCTGCCACTGAAATCTTCCATGCGATGCACCTTGCACCCACCATGCAGGTGGCTTTGGATAACTGGGATAACGTGGTTTCTCAGTTACAAGAGTTATACACCTCGTTAAACAACGGGCATGTGACTGGCAGTGAAGTGTTTGCATCTCAGTATTGTGAATCACCTCTGCCACGCGCATATCAATGGGCTGATGGCAGCGCATATGTAAACCACGTTGAGCTGGTGCGCAAAGCACGTGGTGCTGAAATGCCAGAAAGCTTCTGGGTCGATCCGCTTATGTATCAAGGCGGCTCAGATGCCTTTATTGGTCCACGTGACAATATTGAATTTGCTAGCGACGAATGGGGCATCGATTTCGAAGGTGAGGTAGCGATTGTCACTGGTGATGTACCAATGGGTGCCAGTGCTAAACAGGCGCACGAGTCGATTCGCTTGCTGATGTTGGTGAATGATGTGTCGCTGCGCGGTTTGATTCCGGCTGAGCTCGCGAAAGGCTTTGGCTTCTTCCAGTCTAAACCGTCTTCGGCGTTCTCTCCGGTTGCGGTAACACCTGATGAGCTTGGCGAACAGTGGAAAGGCAGCAAGGTACATCTACCGTTGATATCGACCTACAACGACCAGTCTTTTGGTTGCCCGAATGCTGGCGTGGATATGACTTTCAACTTTGCAGAACTAGTTGTTCACGCTGCGAAGACTCGTCCATTGTCAGCCGGTGCAATCATTGGCTCGGGCACGGTATCGAATAAGCAAGGCACTGACCACGGCACCTCAATTGCCGAGGGCGGAGTGGGTTATTCATGCATTGCCGAAGTTCGCATGATAGAGACGATTCGCGATGGTAAGCCGTCGACTCAATTTATGTCGTTTGGCGATTCGATCAAGCTTGAGATGTTTGATGCGGCGGGTGATTCTATTTTTGGCGCGATAGACCAAAAAGTGAGCCAGTATCGAGCGGTATAATCCACGTAATAGGATTTCTGTATGAACGAGAGCATCGTGAACAAGAACACTATACTTTACGGTTACTGGCGCTCGTCCGCAGCCTATCGAGTGCGTATTGGATTAAACCTGAAGCAACTCAACTATGAGTCTAAATCGGTGCACTTGGTGCGTAATGGCGGCGAGCAGCATGACCCACAATATCGTGAGCTCAACGCCAGTGAATTAGTGCCGGTGCTGGTGGATGGTGAAGTTCAACTCAATCAGTCACTGGCTATTCTTCAATATCTCGATGAACACTATTTGTGTGAGAGCAGCCCTGACTCCTCGCTTATTCCAGTGCAAACACCGCTGCGCTATCAAGCACTGGCGATGGCTCAGGATATTGCGATGGAAATTCATCCTCTTAATAACCTGCGCGTGTTGCAATATTTGGAGAGAGAATTATCTTGCGAACAAGAGGTGAAAATGGATTGGCTTCACTATTGGATGAGCCAAGGGTTTTCAGCGTTAGAAGAGAAGCTAGCCAAACACCGAAAAACACACGGCGACTCGGTATATAGCCTCACAGATTCACCATGCATTGTCGATATCTGCTTGGTGCCGCAGGTGTATAACGCGCTGCGCTTTGGCGTTGATATGTCGCCGTATCCGTTGATTAACTCGATTGTTGAGGCGTGTAATCAGTTGCCCGCTTTTATTGAGGCGATGCCAGAGAATCAAGCGGATGCGAATGAGTTCATGTAGATTCATTGATGTAAACGCAAATACTCTTCCCTTGCGCTACCAAACCGTTTCTTGAAAGAAGCTGTTTCCAAAAATAAAAATATTAAATGCAGTGAGTGAATGAATATTTATCCCATTTGGTACTAATATGGCCTTAATAAAAAAGCCTCGTTATTAAATAAGAGGCTTTAACCCAAGGTTTTATATTAGTGGTGATTATCATTCGATAATTCTAATAATAAATAACACCTTCGCCTTTCGTAATTAGAGTACCAGCTTCATTGGTGATTATTTTATCTAAATCAAATAGTGAACCAATCGCCGCATTACCCAATCCAGCTTCAACGAATTTACAAACGGCATCAATTTTTGGCCCCATAGAACCAGAAGGGAATGAAAATTCTGCTAAACCAGCAGGCGTTGCTTGCTTCATTTCTGCTTGGTCTTCTTTACCATAGTTACGGAAAATCGAACCATCGGTTAAGATAATAAATAAGTCAGCATGGATTTTTTCAGCCAGTAATTCAGCCGTAAGATCTTTGTCAATTACGCACTCTACGCCAGTACTCTTACCTTGCTCGATACTCACGGGAACACCGCCGCCGCCACAAGCGATAACAAGATTTTCTGTATCTAGAAGAGTTTCAATTTGCTGAATTTCAACAATGTTTTTGGGCAGAGGAGAAGGCACCACGCGACGGTAGTACTCGCCATCAGCTTTAAATTGCATTGTGCTCTGAGCCATTAACTCTTTAGCTCGTTGCTCTGTATATACAGGGCCAACAAATTTAGTCGGGTTAGCAAACGCAGGGTCTTGTTTGCATACTTCCGTTTGCGTGACTAGCGTCGCTACGTCTAATTCAGTGTCAATGTTTCTGAGCTCTTGTTGTAACATGTAGCCCACCATGCCACAGGTCTGAGAGCCGAGTACATCCATTGGGTATGGTGTCGTCTCTGGTGAGTATTCGCTATAAGCCGCGTTCTGCTCCATCAACAAACCCACTTGTGGGCCATTACCATGAACGATAACAATTTCATGCTCGCGTGCGATTGCAGCAATACTCGCCGCTGATTTGATTATATTTTCACGTTGGTTCTCGGCCGTTAATGCTTGGCCTCTTGCTAAAAGAGCGTTACCGCCTAAAGCTAATACTATCCGCATGATAATGTCTCCGATCATTTAATAATGATTTTATTTATTTTACGTAGGGATTAACCGCTTGTTTCTAATTAAATTCAAGCTTATTAATAACAATGACTAAGTTTTTAATTACTCTTAAGTAATTAACATGCCGAGATAGTAT
>NZ_AJZD02000270.1 GCF_000272105.2 Vibrio splendidus 12E03 | reverse complement strand
TGCGGTGTACTGAGTAACACTAGGAGGATAGGTACTGTCATCATCCCCGCTTGAAGAGTCCCCCCCACCGCAACCATAGAGGAATAGGCTCAGTGTCGCGAAAGCTAGAGTGTTTTTCATCGTTAATTCCTGTGACTTACGTATTGATAAAAAAGGCATTATGAATAAAAGGCCGGAGGGTGATATTAAATTGCTCGCTGAAATGGACACGATCTCTCATTTAGTAGTAGTGACGGTTTAGGTATCCAGCTAGCAGACATTAATTGTAAAGTCTAGGTAGCAAAAGTGTCCTTAAAAAGTTGGCGGTTATCACGGCTACCCGGTCACTCCCCCTTATAGCGTTTAAAAATAAACCCTTAATTTTTAAACGAAAAAACGGCCCTACGGGCCGTAAACTCTAAACGTCAAACCCTAAGAATCTGATACGCACGAGGCGTAATTATGATAGGATAGGGGGCTGCTGCCGACGACTCCATCGCCGAGGGCCACGCGGTAGTAATTGGAACCACTAGACGTCGCTGACCAGTAAAAGTCGCCGGTCGCCCAACCCTTCGCATTGAACATGTTGCCATAGTGACTATGAAGACTACTCAACTCATCGCGAGTTGCTAAACGCCAATTAGTCCTACCGTAGAGCCCAATTGTGTTATATTGAGCGCAAAGTCGAGTGGGCTCTAAGTTTCTGAAAGTAGCAAACTCGCCGGTAGGGCCATGGTTATCAGTTTCTATAAACGTAGAGCTATATCCATCGTAGTCTAGAGCCCCTAAAAAGCGGACACTTGGGG
>NZ_AJZD02000269.1:2458-13055 GCF_000272105.2 Vibrio splendidus 12E03 | reverse complement strand
TGTCGATGTGAACAACAACGAACAGCTAGCAAAGCTATTACATGCAATGAGTCGTAAAGAGGTCGGGAGCTATTACGGTTTAAGCATGGCGCGTGAAGGAGTTGCCATGGCATGACCAAAGAAGACTATAAAAAAATAGCTATTACCGTAGTAGGTGGCGTACTCGCCGCCTACACCATCAAGTATTTACGACAGAGCAAATTACTATGAAAAGCTTATTAGAAAAAATCGGAATCGACCTTGACCAACCATCCACCAAAAAGGGGTTAGCGCTACTTGGCGCGGGAGCTGCTTTGCTATCTGGTCACCCTGAACTTATCACTGCTAGCGTATCGGCAGACGGTGTTCAATTCGGTGGTATTATTGGCGCAAGTGCTCCAATAGTATTTGGCCTATGGGAAACTCTACGCAATGAGTTCAAGTAAATGGCCGAGTATCAAACAATAATTGTTGCCGTTGTGAGTGCTCTATCTAGCGGGGTTGGTGTAGGCATTACACTCAAAACTGATGTTAAGTGGCTGCGCTTGATGATGGAAAAAATGGATGAGCGTTTGACTCGACTTGAAAGCAAAAGCCCTAATAATTAGGGCTTTTTTGATTCAATAGTGTTGTTCTTATTTCTTCAGATACCTCTCCCTTACCAGCCATATAGGGCTAGTTATTGAGCGTTGAGAATCTCAATAACAGGGTGACGCACAGATTCATATTAAAAATGATCTAATTCATTTGCCAACTTGCTTTAAACGGTTAGAATCGCGTGAAAAAATTAAGGAACACATATGCATAAGGTTGATATTCATAATCTTGATGACATCATCGCTAAGATTGCTGAGCAAAACGCGACTCTCGATCTAAATTCCATCGATTTTTCTGGCCTATATCCAGAAATTGGGATTAAACTGATAGGTGATGAAAACAGATTAAATGGGACTCTGAATTCAACGATTTGCAAAGGCTTAGCAGATTTCCATAATGACTTCCTTAAAGCCTATTGCATTATTAAGTACAACTCTGACAACCTTAAACAATTAAAACAAGACGAACGACAAAAGCTCGAATTCGTCTATACAGTTAACCCTGGCTGTACCGACATTTTAGTTGCAGCAAAGGATTTTTGTGACTCATTAAAGCAAGCAGTAGACTCGGTGACTAAGGATATGACTGGACCACAAAAAACAGCTCTGTTTCTAGTAGCCGTTCTTTCCGTCGGCGGCTACTTTGCATTTGATTCGTATAACGAACGACTCAAGGCTGAAGCAACAGCGCAAAAAGAAACGACCATCGCACAAACGACAGCACAGAAAGAAGTTTCTTTGGCTGGAATTGAACACGACCGTATGGATAAGCTAGTTGGAGCTTTAGAGAAATCTATCGAGTCTAACAACGCTGCCAATGAAAGAGCCCTCAAGTTCAAAGCTCAAGCGGATAAAGCGTACCAAGGTATGGTAAAACAATCCCTAGCAGCTGGGGCTACCGAAATCCAATACCGAGGTGCAACTAAAGTAACGCTTGATCAAGATGATGCAAAAGAGATGATCTCTAAAAACAAGCAACAGCTTGTTACTCACAACGGAGTTAGAGCTGTAGAGATAGCCTCTGCTCGTTGGACTGATGATGGCAACCTATCTGTTACAGCTCGTACTGAAAACGGAGATTCGGTTTTCCTAATGTCTGTTGATACTACTTACGTAGAACAGTCGGAGGTCGATATTTTAATCAATGACGGTTTCGGCAAGAAAGAGGTCATTTACGTAAATGGTAGCTACAAGGTTCGTGGGGGCATTGTAGAGAAAGCTATCGCATCTGGCATTTCTAAAGAAAAGCCTCTCGAATCCGAAGACGCTAAATAATATCTAGGTGGTTTATCGCCTTTCTCTGACACATAAATCCCTGAACCTTTTGTTCGGGGATTTTTTTGAGCTAGTGAAAGGTTTATTACTAAGCCTTGCTATGTAATTTATGTGGAAATAGCTGCGTATATACCTGCCACAAAATATTTAAATTTCTATGCCCAGTAACTTGAGCCACCTCTTCAATCGAATAGCCTTTTTCGAACAACCGACTTGCTCCCTCTCTGCGTAGGTCGTGGTACCTCAAGTCTTCAATACCCAATTCGTTCCTGACTCGTTGAAAGCCTGCGCTAACACTTCGTGAGTTGTATGGAAAAATTAGGTCACCCTTATTTGGTTGTTTTAATGCGATCTCAAATGACTCACCAAGCAACGGAACAATCATGTGATTACCTTCTTTCTTCCTTGGGTCTTTTCTGTCTCTAACCAGTATCGTCTTATGTTCTTGGTTGAGGTCTTCCCAACGCAGCTTGCAGACTTCGCCAATTCGCATGCAAGTGAGAATGCTAAACTCAAGAATGTCAGTGAATGGTATTCGAGTTTTTCCGTTTGGCCGGAAAGACTCACGTTGTTCTAATCCAAGCTTTAAGCGTTTTAGTTCTTCGGAGGTTGGGCGGCGTGTTCGCTTCTGACTCTTACCGACTAACCCCATATCAATCAGAACGGGTACGGCTTCATCAAATATCTGGTGATTGGTGATTGGTGTCGATGTTGAAGACAGGCTTAGACTTTTTCATTACAGAACGTAGGTAAGCAATATCATGATAAATCGTTGCGGGTTTGGCTCCTGCGCCTCTTCTATTTTTACAGTGCTCGATTAAGTCGCTAGTTCGTAGTTGATTACTCTCAACATTGGCGATGTCGCAATCCCTAAGCATTTTAATAACGTAGCGTTTTGTTCGGCCTGTATTGTCCCAGAGATCTCGTTCTTCCATGAACAAATCGAGGAGTACCGAAAGGGGGACTGTTTTTGGCTGATTTAGTACCCCTTGAGCTTCTAGTTCAGCTACCCTTTTTTTACCGAAAGCTTTAGCGAGTGCTTTCTTTTTTAGAGTTTTGCTTTCCCTGTGTATAATGCGCGAATTCTTTTTAACGATGATTGTTACCTTGAACCTTGGTTCACCGCTTTTTAGCTTTCTGGTCTCGATGGTATAACTTGCCATTGTCCAACTCCTAAAGGGGTACTTGAGGGGTACTACAGGAAGTAATTCCGTTTAATTCTAGGTAATTCACTGTATGTTTGTACAGTATTAATTGAGACTGAATCATGACAAACACTAATAAAACCAGTAAATACGCTAGTAACCGACTTTCTGTTGCACCCATGCTCGATTGGACTGACCGCCACTGTCGTTACTTTCACCGTTTGCTTTCTCAGCAGACTCTTCTGTACACGGAAATGGTAACAACGGGCGCGATCTTACATGGTAAGGGCGACTTTCTAGAATATAACGAGCAAGAACATCCTCTTGCTCTTCAACTCGGCGGCTCAAACCCGGTTGACCTTGCTGCTTGTGCCAAACTTGCTGGTGAGCGTGGCTATGATGAAGTAAACCTTAACGTAGGTTGCCCTTCAGATCGAGTTCAAAACGGTCGCTTTGGTGCGTGTTTAATGGCTGAGCCCGAGCTGGTGGCAGATTGTGTGTCAGCGATGAAAGAAGTCACTGATATTCCAATTACCGTGAAAACGCGTATCGGTATCGATGACCAAGACTCTTATGAGTTTCTAACTAAGTTTGTTTCGACGGTTTCTGAAAAAGGCGGTTGTGAGCAATTTACTATCCATGCGCGTAAAGCATGGCTGAGTGGCCTTAGCCCGAAAGAGAACCGTGAGATCCCACCTCTAGATTACGATCGTGCATACCAAATCAAGAAAGACTTCTCTGATCTTGTGATTGCCGTGAATGGTGGCATTACTACTCTTGAGCAAACTAAAGAACATTTGCAACACCTTGATGGCGTGATGATCGGTCGTGAGGCTTACCATAGCCCGTTTATCTTGGCTGAAGTCGACCAGCAGATCTTTGGTTTAGACACGCCAATCAAGAAGCGCTCACAAGTGGTTGAAGAAATGTACCCGTACATCGAACGTGAACTTTCAAATGGCGCGAGCTTAGGCCACATCTCTCGTCATATGCTTGGTTTGTTCCAAAGTATGCCAGGTGCAAGACAATGGCGTCGCTACATCAGTGAAAACGCACATAAGAAAGGTGCAGGTATCGAAGTGATGCAAACAGCATTGGCTAAGATCCCTAAAGAGCTGAACGTATAGCCTCTCTCAAGGTGAAGAGTCTAAGTTAAGGTTAAATTCGCCATTAGAGGCTAAATTTACCACCACTAAGTTTCCCCAAAGCCACGCATGAAGATGTGTGGCTTTTTATTTGTTTGATAAGTAAGGATTTTATTGGGTGGGTATACTTGGTATGGAAGCTGCAATGTTAGAAAGTAGGAAAGATAGGTCATTAACTCATTAGGGAGACCATTATGTTTGAATTAATCTTTGTTCTTATTTTCGTCGCAACTCTACTTGTTACTGGTATCACGTTTATGACGGTATTGGCTGCAACCGGAGTAGCGTTATTAGTCATGTTGGTCTTAGGTATGATGGGCGTCGTGTTTAAGTTACTGCCTTGGCTGATCGTGATTGCAATCGGTGTGTGGTTTTTCAAAAACTTTGTACACAGTTCTAACCAGAGACGTTACTAAGGTCATCGTGCCGTTAAATCTTTACTCGTCAGCGGTTTATCGTTTTAGAATTTAAGATGTGTGGTAGAATTTTCCCCAATAATCTATGAATGTGCATACAATTAGCACTACGATATGGAATTGGAGCTATCTCAAATGAATAAAATGCCATTAATTGCTTTGGTGGGAATGCTATCTTTAAGTTCAGCGGTGTCTGCTGCCGAAGAGTTTTCTTACACGGCTAAAGTCGGTGCCGATATGTGGTGGGGAAGTACAAAGCTAAACGAAGTTAGACAAGATGACGATTCTAACTCACCTTCGTTGTATTTCGCATTTGAGCATAATGCCCCAATGCTCCCAAATGCTAGCTTCCGTTATACCTCTATTGATGCGGACTCGTTAGCTTTTGATAAGTACGACTACACGTTTTACTACACACTGTTAGAGCACAAGTTGATGAACTTTGATGCAGGTGTAACGTTTACTCAGTACTCGAACTCTAATTACATTGAACCAAAAGCGACGGGTGCGAAAACATCGACGTTTGATGAGTTCACGTGGAGCTTCTACGGTAACGCAGAGATCAATGTGCCGGACACCAACTTCGATATCATTGGTACGATGGAGTTCGGTGATAGCAGTGGTATCAAGAGCACTGACTTGATGGCGGGTGTTCAATATCGAATCCCTGTATCAGAATCTGAAATTGCCCTGCGTGGTGGTTACCGTGTTATCGACCTAGATTCGGATGAGTTCTTTAGCTCGGAACTAGGCAAGAGCTTTGTCATGGTCGATGGTTGGTTTGCTGGTGCTGAAGTGCGCTTCTAGGCCATATAAAGAAAATTTAGAACGAATTTTAAGAACGCCACTTTATTAAGTGGCGTTTTTTATATCTATTGATTATATCTTTCTGGAATTAGTTAGCACATTCATCACTTTCGACCATCCTTATTACAGAGAGCTAATTTGCGTCTATTCTTATAAGGTCTATGTAGTGAGGTCAAAGCAAGGGATGGAATATGACACTCAATGAATTACGAAATTTATATAGAGAAAACCTGTTAGTTGAAGCCATTATAGAGCCCTCAATTCAAGAAGGGTCTTGGGTTGTGGAGTTTCGCCATATGGGAGGTGGCTTTGTTCTGCTTACGGATGTTCATGGTGAAGAGTGCCATTACGCGGATTTAGACTTAGCATCTAAATCGGCAATGGCGGTTGGCTTTCAGCAAGTACGTATTGAAAACCAGTAAGTCAATTTAGGTTTCAATCGGTTTTTACTTCCAAAAAGTTATAAAACATACTTTTCTATTCTTTCTTGTTATTAAAAGGAGTGGTTAATCTATCGTCACGCAATGATTAGGGATGTCGTGACCATGTCTTTAAATAAGAAAGAGTCTTCACAAAATAATAATGCACAGTCTGGGGCTAATGAGTTACCTGGGCTAGCAGCACCACTTAATGACCAACAATTGGGTCATCTTCAACACACTGTTTCTGAGTTATCTTCACAACAACTGGCATGGGTCAGTGGTTACCTTTGGGGAGTGAGCCAAGCTCAGCCTGTCGGTGCAGCTGCGCCAATCGCTCAAGCGGCTGCTGCAGTAGCCGCTAAACCAGCGGGTAAGCTCAGCATTATCTTCGCATCTCAAACAGGTAATGCTAAAGGTGTCGCTGAATCGCTTGAGGCAGAAGCTAAAGCCTTAGGTATTGCGGTCGAGCTTTTCGATGCAAGTGATTATAAAGGTAAGAACCTAGCCAAAGAGACACACGTCATTTTTGTGGCTTCAACCAATGGTGAGGGCGAAGCCCCTGATAACGCCATTGAGTTACACGAATTCCTTCAATCGAAGAAAGCGCCAAAGCTATCAAACCTACAATACGGTGTGATTGGTTTAGGCGATTCAAGCTATGAGTTCTTCTGCCAAACCGCTAAAGACTTCGATAACTTCCTCGCTAAGCTTGGTGCTAAATCGTTTGTTGATCGTCTTGATTGTGATGTTGATTACGAAGAGTCAGCAACGGAGTGGCGCGCTAAAGCGTTATCACAAGTTCAAGAAACGCTATCGACAGGTGCCGAGGCTGATATCGTTCAGTTACCAGTAGGCCAAGCAGCTGCCGGTCATTCGCAATACACCAAACAAAATCCATATACAGCGACACTATTAACCAGTCAAAAGATCACCGGCCGTGACTCGGGTAAAGATGTTCGTCATATCGAGATTGATCTTGATGAGTCGGGCATTACCTACCAACCCGGCGATGCGCTAGGCGTATGGTATGAAAACAGTTCAGAACTCGTCAATCAGATTCTTTCTAAGGTTGGATTATCGGGTATCGAAAGTGTTGATGTCGATGGTGACAACTTATCTATCCACAGCGCACTCGTCAGTAAATTCGAGATTACATCTTCAAATCCTCAACTTGTGACTAAGTTTGCTGAGTTATCGGGCAGCAAGAAGTTAATCAAGCTGGTGGAAGATAAAGACAAGCTTCGTGAATATGCGGGTAATACACAAATCGTCGATGTACTCGCTGAAAAGAAAACCAAGCTATCGGCTGATGAGTTAATTGGCCTGTTACGTAAGCTGACTCCACGCCTCTATTCTATTGCATCAAGCCAAGCCGAAGTAGATGAAGAAGTTCACTTAACGGTTGGTCTGGTTGAATACCAAAAAGGTGAAGAGTCTCGCTTAGGTGGAGCATCAAGCTTCTTGGCTCAGCGCCTTGAAGAAGGTGGCGAAGTGAAGGTGTTTGTAGAGAACAACAATAACTTCAAGCTACCACAAGACGACAATACACCAATCATCATGGTCGGCCCGGGTACAGGTATCGCACCTTTCCGCAGTTTTGTTCAAGAGCGTGAAAACAATGATGCTGAAGGCAAAAGCTGGTTGTTCTTTGGTGATCGTACCTTTACTCAAGATTTCTTATACCAAGTTGAATGGCAAAAGTACCTCAAGTCTGGCGCGCTAACTAAGCTAGATGTTGCCTTTAGCCGTGACCAAAAAGAAAAGGTTTATGTTCAAGACCGTTTAATCGAACAAGCAGAGCAGGTTTGGCAATGGCTGCAAGAGGGCGCGTACCTCTATGTCTGTGGCGATGCGACTCGAATGGCTAAAGATGTTCATGAAGCGTTAGTTTCGATAGCGGAAAAGCATGGCAACCAGAGCCGCGAGCAAGCTGAACAATATATTAATGATTTACGTAAAGCGAAACGTTACCAAAGGGATGTGTACTAATGAGCAAGCAAGTAATAGAGCAAGAAGTGCTAGGTCAAGTACTTGGACCTTTGGCTGACAATGAGCGTCTTAAACGTGAAAGTAATAACCTACGCGGTACGATTGAACAAGATCTCCAAGACCGCATAACAGGTGGCTTTACTGCTGATAACTTTCAGTTGATTCGTTTCCACGGTATGTATCAACAAGACGACCGTGATATTCGTAACGAACGTACCAAACAAAAGCTCGAACCGTTACATAACGTCATGCTTCGTGCTCGTATGCCTGGTGGCATCATTACCCCTAAGCAGTGGTTGGCGATTGATAAGTTCGCAGACGAAAGTACCTCTTACGGTTCAATTCGTCTAACAACTCGTCAAACGTTTCAGTTCCACGGTGTCTTGAAGCCGAACATTAAGTTGATGCACCAAACGCTAAATAGCATTGGCATTGATTCAATTGCGACAGCGGGTGATGTAAACCGAAATGTTTTGTGTACCACAAACCCGGTTGAGTCTGAGCTCCATCAAGAAGCCTACGAGTGGGCGAAAAAGATCAGTGAACATCTATTACCTAAGACTCGTGCTTATGCAGAAATCTGGTTAGATGGTGAAAAGCTAGCAACAACGGATGAAGAACCTATCTTAGGTAGCAACTACTTACCACGTAAGTTCAAGACGACGGTTGTCATTCCTCCGCAAAATGACGTAGATGTTCATGCTAACGATCTTAACTTCATCGCGATTGCTAAAGACGGAAAGCTGGTGGGCTTTAACGTATTAGTGGGCGGTGGTCTTGCAATGACGCACGGCGATACTTCTACTTATGCACGTAAAGCTGACGATTTCGGTTTTGTGCCATTAGAGAAAACGTTAGATGTAGCAGCTGCGGTGGTAACGACTCAGCGTGATTGGGGTAACCGCTCGAACCGTAAGAACGCAAAAACCAAATACACACTAGACCGTGTTGGTATTGATGTATTCAAAGCAGAAGTAGAAAAACGTGCAGGCGTTGAGTTTTCTGAAAGCCGTCCTTATGAGTTTACTGGCCGTGGCGATCGTATCGGTTGGGCGGAAGGCATTGATGGTAAGCACCACTTAGCGTTATTCATCGAAAATGGTCGTTTACTTGATTTCCCAGGGAAAGCGCTGAAAACAGGTGTTGCTGAAATAGCGAAGATCCACAAAGGTGACTTCCGCATGACAGCGAACCAAAACCTAATTGTTGCGGGTGTGTCGACGAGTCAAAAGGCCAAGATTGAAAAACTGGCGCGTCAATATGGCTTGATGGATGATGCTGTTTCAGAGCAACGTAAAAACTCAATGGCGTGTGTGGCTTTCCCAACATGTCCTTTAGCAATGGCAGAAGCTGAACGTTTTCTTCCAGAGTTTGTTACCGATGTTGAAGGCATTCTCAAGAAACATGGATTACCAGAAGAAGATAACATCATCCTTCGAATCACAGGTTGTCCAAATGGTTGTGGTCGCGCGATGTTGGCTGAACTTGGTTTAGTGGGTAAAGCACCAGGTCGTTACAATATGCACTTAGGTGGGAACAAAGCAGGTACCCGTATTCCTAAGATGTATAAAGAGAACATCACCTCAGCTCAGATCTTAGAAGAGATTGATGCGCTGGTGGGACGTTGGGCTACAGAACGCAACGACAAAGAAGGGTTCGGTGATTTTACAATCCGAGCTGGCATCATCGAAGAGGTGATCATTTCCAAGAGGGATCTGCATGCATAATTCTGTCGCTTCAAAATTGAAGTTAGCAGAGCTACTCGCATTGACTAAGACGGAGCAAATACTTCGTCTTGGACAAATCAACGCAGAGTTAGAGCAGCTAACCGCATTAGAAAGAGTTAAGTGGGCTTTAGATAATTTAGAAGGGACACATGTTGTGTCTTCTAGTTTCGGAATCCAAGCAGCATTGATGTTGCACCTAGTGACCCAAGCAAAACCAGATATTCCGGTTATTTTGACTGACACAGGGTATCTATTTCCGGAGACCTATCGCTTTATTGATGAGTTAAGTCAGAAGTTGACTCTAAACCTTCAAGTCTTTCGCGCCCAACAGAGCCCTAATTGGCAAGAAGCGCAATATGGAAAACTTTGGGATCAAGGTATAGAAGGGATAGAGAAGTACAACAAGCTTAATAAAGTTGAACCGATGAGAAGAGCGTTGGATGAGCTCGAGGCTGGGACATGGTTTTCCGGTTTAAGAAGAGAGCAATCTCAATCACGTGCAAATTTGCCAATCTTATCTATCCAAAATGGTGTGTTTAAATTTTTGCCGGTAATCGATTGGACGAATAAAGATGTTCACTATTACCTAGAAGAGCATGGTCTCGGTTATCACCCGCTTCGAGAGCAGGGTTACCTTTCTGTTGGAGATACACATACAACTAAGAAGTGGGAACCGGGTATGACTGAAGAGGAAACTCGTTTTAATGGGTTGAAACGCGAATGTGGTCTCCATGAAGATGATGGAGAGCAATATGGTTCTGGGATTTAGACTCATTGCTATTTAAAAAGCTGCCATTAGGCAGTTTTTTTTGTTTCTAGGGGATAAAATTAGAGCGATTGTGGATAAGTCTGTGGTTATTGTGTAGTTACTTTGTAGTTAAAGTTGCATAAATAAAGCTTTGAGTGTTTATTCGTCATGTAATCGTTATTTTTGCATTTTTCTTTAATAAACACTTGCCAATGTGATGAACATCTCTATAATGCCGCCTCACTGACACGGCAGACGCCACAAGGCTTCAGCGTAGAATGTTAGTTAGGCAACTAGCTTTAAGCGATAATTCGCTCCTACTTTTAGAAAGTAGAAATTAATTTTCAA
>NZ_AJZD02000269.1:0-2448 GCF_000272105.2 Vibrio splendidus 12E03 | reverse complement strand
AACGAAAGTTGGGGCTTTGTTGTATCTGGAATTTGGAAAGCGTTGCCTTCGTGGTAGCGGCAGGAATGCCTGTCCAATCAGTCCGCCTAAACCGGTACCATATATAGAAAGGTCGCTTTTATAGCGACCTTTCGTCGTTTTGGGCGTTTGTGAATTTGAAATCCAGCTTGTTGGCTCGGATGCAAATTACGAATCAGTCAGATCTTGATGTTTCATTCATAAATCTCATCAATTCCCATCGTAGTAATAACCTTCAATAAATTAATCATCTGAAATCAGCCTGTTACCTGTAATTTTTGCTTCTATTGTCTATGTTTAAAGTAGCAATAGAGGAGAAAGATATGCTGACAGTAACCCCTTACTTGTTTTTTGATGGTCGTTGTAATGAAGCGTTGGATTTTTATCATAAGTGTTTTGGCGGTGTTGTTTTATCGAAGCAACTCTTTAGTGATGCACCACAGGTAATAGAGGGAGCTCAACCTGATTGGGTTATGCATGCTGAGTTCGAAGCATTTGGCATGAAGCTCATGATGTCTGATGGTGTAAAGGCAAAAGAACTAGAAGGGAACAACCTAGCACTCTCTCTTGTAACTGAAGACACCGCGACTCAAGAGCAGATCTTTGAAAAGCTTAAGAAGGGAGGGCGGATAATGACTCCACTCGCAGATACGTTTTGGGGAGCTCGATTTGGCAAAGTAGAAGACAAGTTTGGTATACGTTGGATGGTGCACTGTGATTCTTTAAGTTGAGCCTGTGAAATTGGATAGTGAAATTGCTGCTTGGTTTTATTAGAATTATAAATAGAGATTAATCATCAATATTATATATAAAAATGGGCAGCATAAAGATTACCGTAGATCGCATTCAGCCCGGTCTGCATATACGACTCCCCGTAAAATGGAATGAACACCCATTTTTATTCAACAGCTTTAAAATCAAAGATGACGCTCAAGTAAAAGTAATTCGACATCTTGGGATTAAGCACGTCTATATAAACCTGAGTCAAAGTGATACCTCACCTTTACCTGTTAATCACGTAGGTGAACAAGAAGTCGATATTGATTCACAGGTAAGTCTTGAAACGGAAAGAATGTGGAAAGATAAGCATGAGCGTATCGAAACCCTTAGCTCTTACCGCCGCAGGGTGAGTCATTGTGAGAGAGAGTTTGAACGTTCGCTTGCTCGAATGCGATCTGTGATGACCAAGATCCGTAACAGACCTTTAGATGCGGTAGGGGAGGTTAAGGCTCTTGTTGATGATATCGTTGAAACTCTAGTGAGCGATGATAACGTCACCTTGCACCTTATGAATGCCAAAGCGGATTTCGAAGATATTTACTTTCATACTCTAAATGTTTCGGTTGTTGCACTGATGATAGGTAAGGCCAAAGGCTATAACACACAGCAATTGAAAGACCTCTCATTCGCAGCGTTGTTTCACGATGTAGGCAAGGTCAAAATACCAGTCGCGATACTAAGAAAGCAGAGTGCACTAACGGTGCCCGAAGAGAACTACCTGAAACTTCATACTAAATACGGTGCAGATATTGTATCGGCAATTGATGACTTTCCTGAAAGTGCCAAAAAGGTGATCGCTCAACATCATGAGATGAATGATGGTTCTGGTTACCCCGAGGGCTTAAAAGAACATGAGATTGATGAGTTTGCCAAGATAGTCGCCGTGGCTAATGCATTTGATAACCTTTGCCATGGTAAAACGCAATCTCAACAAATGATCCCGTATTTAGCATTGTCCCACCTATATAAGAGCTGCAAGCATCTATATAGCCAAGATAACTTGGGGCTGTTGGTTAAGTTCATGGGAGTCTACCCCCCAGGAACCGTAGTACAGCTTTCAAATGATTCGATTGGGATTGTGATATCCGTTAACGCTAAACATATGCTTTATCCAAATGTACTTATCTATGATCCTAGCGTGCCAAGAACCCAAGCTCCGATCATTGACCTCTTTATTAAAGAGATCAAAATCGTTAATGCCGTTCATCCAAGCAAATTACCTGAACAAGTTCGAGAGTATCTAAACCCTAGGGCTCGTTTATCTTACTTTTTTGATAGTGGAGAGTAGTTATCCACAGGTCGTTGTGGGTAATTTGTTCGAAACTTGGGGTGAAAGTGGTATAAATAAGCCCTTGGTTGAAATGTCTTCGCTTAACCTCTTTTTTCAATAAAAAACGCATTTATTGCTTGCCAATATGAGCGGCATCTCTATAATGCCGCCTCACTGACACGGCAGACGCCACAAGGCTTCAGCGAGAAATGTTAGTAAGGCAACTAGCTTTAAGCGATGATTCGCTCCTACTTTTAGAAAGTAGGAATTAATTCCAAATAAGTGTTTGACACTGAGAATTAAATCGCTAGAATGGCCGCCTCTTCCGAAGTGATGTAAGTCACAACGAAGAGAAGCTCTTTAACAATTTAAACCTATCA
>NZ_AJZD02000268.1 GCF_000272105.2 Vibrio splendidus 12E03 | reverse complement strand
CAAGTCTTCTTAAACGATCGGCATTAACTCGATTGAGTGGCCTTTTGTTTATTGGTTCAGAGTGCTTATAAGCAGTTACGCATTTAAGCGTTATAAACCTTGTACGTACTGAGCATTAGTTCGAACTTCAACCATCTGCTCTAGGTTCTGTTGTGAACCTTCAACGCCGTTAAGTAGCGCTTCGAAATGCTTGATAAGCTCAACTTTGTCTTTCACTTCTTTAGAACCCGCACCGATGTTGGTTAGGTCGATGAAGAACTCGTCGAACAGACCAGAGAAGTCAGTTACTGCGTCGTGGTTTAAGAACTGCTCGTGGTTGTAAATGCTTGGGTAGCCACCCTTCTGCTTATCAACCGCGAAAGAGATGCCTTTCACGTTGGTGATCGTGGTCGCTTTCTCACACTTCAACATACAACCCGCTTCGATGCTTGGCTTGTTACAACCCACGGTTCTTTGGAAGAAACACTGACGGCTGGTCATCATCAAGATTGGGTGGTAAATGCTGTAGAACAGTTTGAAGTTCTCTGGGCGACGAATATGACGAATCTGACCTTTGTTGATCTCGTTCGAAATGAATGCGCCGGCACAGTTAAGCTCTTCTTTCAGAGTAACCAGTGCGTGAGAGTTGGTTGTGTTCATGAACGGGCCTGCAACCCACTCAATTCCCATCTCGTAAGCTTTGTAAGCAATACCCGTGTTGTTAGTCACGATGCGAGCTGGCTTGATCTCTTCTAGAATACGAACCGCTTCATCGTAATCTTTACCGATCAATACCGCTGGGAACCAAGGAATCAAACGTGGGTTTGCTGCCAATATGTCGATGTACTTGTTACAACGCTTCTTGAAGCTTTCTGGAAGTTTGAAGTAAACATCCGCGTCAGTCACGTCACACAGGTGTAAGTCTTCTACATCGGCGATAAGCATCGACATAGTCGGCTTCTCGTTCACTTTAGGGTGCTGAGGCAGTGCTGGCACTTCAACGTGCTTAATCACTTCCACAGAGCCGTTCAGAATGAAGTCGATCTCGTCTTTCAGGTCTGAAACTTCTTTAAGAGGAATCAGCAAGCCCGCATCCACTTCGCTGAAGTCGTGGCTTTCTAGCGTGTGAACCGCACTCTTCACGTTTTTGAATCGCTTCTCAAGTAGCTCTTGAGTGATCGCCTTCTCTTCAACCGCTTTCAATAGCGATTTAGAGTGAAGGGTAAAGTTCTCTTTAGGCGTGTTCACAGTCACCGTAAATGGTTGACCCACTTTTGCACTGAACGACAGGGCTACTGGTGTCTTGCGAATATCGAGGAACTCGATCTTGTCACGCATTTCGTTACCAAGAACGTCTTTCGCTTGGTGAAGTTCGTTCGTCACTTCTTGAATCTGTACAACCGAGATTTCGTTGTTCTGTTCCGTCGCTTTCTCAACAGCGTAGTTCATGCTGTTGTCGCGCGGGTTATCGATAAACATGTCTTTCGTTAGGTTGCCCTTTAGGAAAGAGTTGGTGAAATCACGGTTGAATACTTTGTGCAGGTTCGAATCGTCTTCGATCAACAAACCACTTTCTACAAAGCTATCAATCTGTTTACGCCATGTGTCTACCACAGTGTAAACGTAGTGTGCGCCTTTAATACGGCCTTCTACTTTCAATGAGTCGACTTTCGCGTCAACCAATTCAGGTAGGTCGTAGTAAGCTGAGTTATCTTTCAGGTTAAGTGGGAACTTGTTGCCCGCGTTGGTGACTTCGTATTCATCACGACACGCTTGGCTACAACGACCACGGTTACCTGAGTTACCCACACTTACTGAGCTTGAGTAACATTGACCAGAGAATGCAATACACAGAGCGCCGTGTACGAACACTTCGGTTAGTACATCATGGTCGTGTGCTACTTCCGTCAGCATCTTGATTTCAGGCAGGTTCAACTCACGAGACAAGTTAACGCGCGTCGCGCCAATCTTAGACAAGAACTTAATCTGGCCTTCGTTGTGCGTTGTTAACTGAGTCGACGCGTGAACGTCTAATGATGGGAAATGCTTCTTAACCAGGTTGAATAAACCCAAGTCTTGAACAATGATGCCATCCACTTTGGTGTTCACAAGCTGGTTCAGCAGTTTGGTGATGCTCTTAGTCTCGTGCTCCAGTAGCACAACGTTAAGAGTCAGGAACACTTCACAGCCGTATTCATGAGCAAGGCGAATCACACCATTCAATTCGTCTAACGATAGGTTAGAGGCTCTGTTACGAGCGTTGAATGTGTCTAAACCACAATAAACTGCATTAGCACCCGCTACGATGGCGGCTTTTATCGCTTCTACATCGCCACCTGGGGCTAATAACTCAATTTTTCTGCTCATTTTTGAAGTCGCTCACTTACTTATAATTTTTAAGCCGCGTATTCTACCCACATCACGATCTCTTTACCACCGTACAACACTTTTCAAACTAAATGACCTCAATAATGCCGAACGAATCCGAACTACCTATCCTTTATTCCTTGCGCCGTTGCCCTTATGCAATGCGCGGACGAATGGGTATCGCACTATCACAACAAAAAGTGTTACTTCGAGAAATCGTTACCAAAGACAAGCCTAGCGAACTATTGGCCAGTTCGCCAAAAGGAACCGTACCTGTATTGGTGTTACCCAATGGACAAGTCATTGAACAGAGCTTAGATGTGATGAACTGGGCACTTCAACAAAATGACCCTCAAGATCTTCTGCGTTCAAGCAATACAGCGCTTAGCGAACAAGTTCAGCTGCTCATTAAAACCAACGACGAAGAATTTATTGGTCACTTAGAAAAGTATCGTGCTTCTGTTCGTTACCGAAACATCGATGTTGAACAACGCCGACAAGCCTGCGAAACCTTCATTAGTCAGTTAGAAGCGCGACTCACCGATCAGCCCTACTTTTTTGGAGAAACCCCAAGCTTAGCCGACTTTGCTGTGATGCCTTTTGTCAGCCAGTTTGTACGAGTCGAAAAGAAGTGGTTTGTGAAATCGGAATATCAAAACGTAGGACGTTGGTTAAGAGCGCACCTCGAAAGTAAGCTCTACACCCAAGTCATGAAGCAATACCCTTTGTGGAATGAAACCAAGCAAGATTGTGTTTTTGGATGACTTAAGAGAATTTTGGGTAACTTAAGGGTATCTGGGGTGATCTAGGGGAATTCAGGGTTAGATAAGGCGTGGGTATTAAGGTAATTACGTGACACTGTATCTTCTTTGTAATTAACCGGTATTCAAAGGCTTAGCTGTCTATTTACCGATAACTACTGTCTCTTAACTAGCGACCACAGTCTAAGCTAAGCCTTTTGTTCATTTCAAACTGATCACTGAATCGCGATTGAAATCTCGACTTCAGTTTCACCTTTGTAGAATTCAAAGTCTGTCGTGTAAGTTCTCACATGCGGGCAGTCTGCAGCGTTGAAATACGCCCACACTTCACCCCATAGATCGATCACAGCTTGAGGGAGTTCACCTTCAGCAGAAAATGTTAAGTACTTACCCGCCTCTATTTCGGTTTCTATAAGCGCATCTAAATTGTTATCCGTAAGTGCATTCGTACACGCAATAACATCAAACTCGCCCGTAAAGTCAGACTCGTAGTTAGTGTAAACGCCATACACTTTTGAATCCGGTGTTAATTTCGGAAATGCTTGGTCAAAAAAGCCCTGCCACAATTGCCCTATCTTGGCTGTTGCTGGGTCCATCTCATCCGTATTGGTGGTTCTTACTGAAAAACCATACGCCTTCACGGCTTCAATCGTTTCTACTTTCATTCGTTTTATTCCTAAGCCAATCGACGATCTAACTGTATTAAATCCAATGTTTTGTAAGATAACAATACTAATCTTGTATCTCTTTATGGCCACACTTTTCACAGACAAGGTGACGAGAAAACTCATCCATTGACGCGATAAACGGGCCAAGGAACCAACCTTTTATCATGCCTGCCCAAAACTCGCTTCGCTTTTGGTTAGGTTTGTCTGCAAACGCACTCTTCTTGCGAACCAATATAACGACATGCTGTGTGTCTTCTCTGCACGCGGTGCAATAGCATTGTTCTATGGTGTTATTCATTTGAAAGCCTACGACGTTTTGAATGAAACATGCTGAAAGTGAGGGTTGTCGACACAGACATCTAGTGTCGCTATTTGAGTTAAAACGACAAGTTGTTGCTCGCCTTGAATACTGACTTTAATGCACTCTTCACGGCTATCATTGCGTTGAGTATCTAACCCGACACATTCAATCTGCTCGCCAGACTTCAGCGTTAACTTGATTGGGTATCGGTGCATACACACAATCTCAATATAATCGTAATCGTTGCAACTAATCATAATACCCCTCCAATTCATCCACCAGGCTAATGCGGCACGCCATACTATGCAACATGCATATAATCAATCATTTACCTAAATCACATTGATGGTCATCCGTAGTCAAACCTGCATTTGAATTCGGGCTAATCAAGCTTTCTCATTCACGTTTCTTTTACTCACGCCTGATTATTCTTTCAATGTTAAATAATAATCGAGAATAGAATAATGAAAACCATCAACCATTTACACGTGTTAGCTTTCTTGGGTTTAGTCGCTTCAATGATGGCGTTTAGTGCGAGTACTGCCTCAGAAGTCGATGCGAGCCACTTCGCCAATGGCAAAACCAAATATCGACAGCTTTGTCAGGTGTGTCATGGCGACACACGCCGTCAGCTTTATCGATGAAATTGATGGCCAACTCGATATGGGAGAATACCTCGCAGAAAATGCCTACGGTTTTCTTCCTGTTCCAATTCTCATTACAGAGCCCGCAGTAGGGTACGGTGGCGGCTTCCGTTACCTTATCGCAAGACGCTATGGTCTGATTTCAGGGATTGATATTGCGTTCAGTGAAGAAGATACCGCACTCTACTTCCAAGTCGGTGCGGGTACCTAATTCATTACGCTGTGCTTACCCGATAAACCAAAGCGATAAACTAAAGCGGTAAACTAAAGCGGTAGCGATGAGACAAAGTGCTCAGGTAACAGCGATTACTTGAGCGCTTTCCAATATTGATAAAGCCCATCGATATCTGAAGAGCACATCAACGACATTGCGCCTTTGATCTGTTCTTCGCTCCACTCCCACCATTTCATTTCTAGCAACTGAGCGATTTCAGTCTCATTGAAACGATAACGGATGTGACGCGCAGGGTTTGAACCCACAATCGAGTATGGCGCAACGTCTTTAGTCACAACCGCTCGACTTGCGATGATGGCTCCGTCACCGACCTTAACACCACTCATGATCATGGCTTCGGTGCCAATCCACACATCGTTACCAATCACGGTATCACCCGAGCGTTCGAAGCCGTCTATCGCACCTTCAAACTTCTCGTCGTCTTGATAGAAGAACGGGAAGGTACTCACCCACTGATTTTGGTGCCCTTGGTTGCCCGCCATCATAAATACAGCGCCAGATCCAATCGAGCAATAACTGCCGATGATCAACTTATCGATGTCGGTTCTATCCGGTAATAGGTAACGCGCACAGTCATCAAAGCTGTGGTTATGGTAGTAACCCGAGTAATAGCTGTGCTCGCCCACAATTATGTTTGGGTTGGTCACTTGCTCTTTAAGTGACTTTCCAACAAACGGGCTTTCAAAATAGTTTTTCATGTTTGTACTCTTAGTTTCGTTCTTTTAATTAGGTACTTTTGTTGCGTGTTTATGGTTTTAACTTGTTTATCTTAGTGTAAAGGCAAATGTGCCCTATCGACCGCCTGCAATATCAATAAACGAGCCGGTGACATACGAAGCTTCGTCCGATAATAACCACACGATAGAGTTAGCGACTTCTTCTGGTGTGCCACCTCGTTGTAACGGTAACTGCGAAGCGAGTCTGTCTACGCGATCAGGCTCTCCGCCGTCTGCGTGCATCTCAGTATAAATACAACCTGGCCTTACGCCATTCACTCGGATATTACGTGAAGCCAATTCAAGCGATAATCCTTTGGTGAGCGAATCCATAGCACCTTTCGATGCTGCATAATCCACATATTCAAACGGTGCGCCAGTACGAGAAGCGGCAGACGATACATTCACAATCGAACCCGCGCCATCGGCTTGTTTGATAAAGGCTTTACTGCACAGAAAGCAGCTTGATACGTTGGATTTCATCACCTTTTCAAAGCGATCCAATTCAATATCAACCAATGGTGACTGGGTAAACAAGATCCCGGCATTATTGACCAAGTGAGTCACTGGGCCCAGCTTGTTACGTGCAATCTCAAATAAGGATTTCACGTCCGATTCAACAGACACATCCGCACGCACACTAATCGCGGTTCCGCCTTGTTCGCGAATCTCATTCACTAGATCTTCAGCTCGCGACTCATTATGTATGAAGTTAACGCATACAGCATAGCCTTTACTGGCCAACAATTTAGACGTCGCTGCGCCAATGCCTCGGCTTCCGCCGGTTACAATCACTACCTTGTTCAATGAAACCTCCTAATGCCACTTGTCTGTTATAACCTGATTATTCGATACGACCTGGGTTTTCGTTACAAACTGATCGTATCGATACAAACTAATTGCTCGATACGATCTGAACCCACTGCGATCGCCACGCCGGCGCTTCGAATGGGTCTGGCCAAAACTCAGTTTGCTTTTGAATTAAACCTTCAACGACCGTGTGAAAGGTGATCACTCGGCCTTTCAACACACTGTCAGTGACCGAAACGTCCGTTACTACGGTATCACCTTCACAGACAATTGAATTGAGCGTGAACTCCCAAACACCATTTGCTGGATATTCAGAGTTGATTGCCGTGAAGTTGTCGCGCCCTACCGTCAATTCAGACGACTGAGGCCAATAGCCTTCAAAATCTGCGGCTAGCCATTCACTCGCCTTTGCAAAATCATTACTGCGCATTGCATCCCAAAATCCTAATACCACTTGCTTTGGTGTCATTTTTAATCCTATGTGTTGGTTATTAGTCTGTTTTCAAACACATTAACGGGAGATATGTAACACAGCAAATATCCGGTTCTATAAATTACCAAAACCGAGCTATGCCGCAAGATTTGAATCATTAACGATGTGGCCAATGCTCTCATCTATGTTTGAAGGCGTTACTAGACAGCTCAATTTTAGAGACAGCTCTGTTGTTTATGCTCACCGATACAAACTGAATCGCCGCTATGTTTCGTTCTCATCTTTATCAATTCGAATATATGCGTATAATCCCCCGCTCTATAACGCTACCCAACACCGGAATAGCGTCATCTAAATTTTAATGAGTACCCAATGTCGAAACTATTTTTCAAAGGCCGTATCGAAACAAGACAGAACCACGTTCTTGCTGGCTACAACGTAAACCGCGATGTAAAAGCGGGTACTGAAGAATCTCCAATCGCTGTAATGGTTCAAACTGAAGCGCGTAAAGCAGAAGTTGAAGCACTAGCCGCTGAAAATTCTATCTTCGTTACTATTACAGTCGACGCAGACAAAGAAGAGAACACCATCGAGCTTGATACTCTACTGAACAAGCCAAAAACGATGACGTTTGAAAAGACCCCTAACCGTAACGATCCATGCTCTTGCGGTAGCGGTAAGAAATACAAGAAGTGTTGCGCATAAGGCTTGTTACTCAAACTGCCAATAGCACGATGAGTTAAGCAATACCTAACGGGAAGATCATTGTGGTCTTCCCGTTTTTGTTTGTATAAGCCAAACTCAGTCTAGGTTGTCTGGCGTGCATAAATTGGTTCCACATTTAGTACATTGATAGTCACCAGTTGCACCGCTTGAAGCTAGCGACGATAAAATCATTCCAAGCAACCCTGGTTTCTTTTCATCTTGTGGTGCTTTTTGTACTTGGTTACTGAACATTGTGTACTTATGCAGTGTTACTTCCTTACAGTTACAGCAGAACGCTCTCGTCTTTTCACTTCCATACATAATATTTATAGCCTTAACCAGATATACAAAATTAACATATAGCAAATATGTCACACATCGTATTTAATCTACATATTTTCATAAGGTTACAAGCAATTAAGCAAGCTCAAACATTGCATGTTAAGTGACATGTTGGCAAACAAAGTTATTCAATTCACTCACGCTGCTGATAATGTGAACGTCTTTTTCTTTTGCACGTAATTCTAATCGCGCTCTAAAATCATCATTCCAAAATTTCGGGCACAGCTTTAGGGTCTTATAACTTTGTATCGTGCCTTTTATAACTGAGCTTCCATCAGGCCAGCCTTCAGGTTTAACAAATAAGCCTTTTAGCATTCGCTTAGTCACAAACCAATAGCTAATTTGATAAGGAAGGTCGATATACACCAAAATGTCCGCGGCATCTAACCGTGTATTGAATGAACCTAACGGACCAAAGCCATCAATGATCCAGCTTTCTGATTTAAGTATGCGGTCGTGAGCCTCCTCAAATACTTCACGTTCAACAAACTCTCCGTTGGCCTTATAAACAATAGAATCTAACTGGTGAAGCTCTATCCCTGTAGCTAGTGCTAACGCCTTGCTGATTGTGGATTTTCCACTCCCAGGCTTGCCAAAAACCGCGATCTTTTTCATATGACTTCCTCTATTCAGATAAACCCATAAGACAGATACAAAAAACCCACCTTATAGGTGGGTTCGATAAATAAAGCGCATCAACTATCCCACCATTCCTATGGAATGATGATAATTCGTTGGTTAGGTTGCGCTAAATTTAATTTCATAAAGTTTCTTTTATATATTGTTGCTTAGTTGTCAACACAATGACTAATGAGCGATATCATCGTAATATCGCACCCATTAATAGTCTCAATGAGTGCTTATTCGTCTTGGTTATTTAGCTTTCGCTTTCTTTTTCGCCACTGTTGCTTCTGATAGCTTGCTTAGTACACCCGATACTTTCTTAACGACCTCGTCACAGCCATTGATCGCGTGACGCTCTACCAAGTAATTAGGATCGTTGTAAGACAACCATACTTTCTTGTTAGAATCCTCCGTGACTAACACCTTCTGCGGTAAATCTATCGCGACTTCTTGAGCGCATTGCATTAATGGCGTCCCTACTTTCGGGTTACCAAAGATGATGACTTCCGTTGGCCTCAATTCAAGATCAACCTTACTCGCGTTTTTTTGATGGTCGATTCGCGCAAACAAGGTCAAACCTTTGCTCTTGGCGAGTTCTTCAAAGCGGTCAGCAGTCTCTTTCACTGAATAATTACTTTGGTATTTAATCAAACCATCAGAAGCCGCAGCTGAAAATGATGCCGAGAGTAAAATGGCGCATAGTGGTAGTAATTTTTTCATCGTCACCTCTGAGATTTAACCTAATCAAACTTACATTCATAGCGCCACTTCCAAAATCAGCGACGTAACCCATGTCAGTATAGACGCGTTTCCATTCTCAGTTTGCAGAGAGGATCACTTTTCTAATGCGTCTTATTATCATCAGTTTAGGTCAGAATTGTTTCAAAAGTTAAACACACGATCAGTGCCACGATTTAGTTCCACATTTCTCACATTGGTATTCGTAATCACTGTCGACATAAAAACCGGGAACATTATGGTCACCTCTAAACAATAACGTCATCAGGTACTCCATCAACACGCCTAACTTCCATTGCTTCTTTTCAGATTCAGCGTCCGCTTTAGATTGAGCATCGGAAGCGTTAACAGCAAGGTGCGGGGTAAGTGCGTTACACTGTTCACAGTGATAAGGGTGTTTAATATATTTATTATCAAGCATTTATATAAGCCAACTAACATTTATAAAGTTGATGCATACTAACAAGTTATCAGTCGGTTCTCGAACTTATTGTTGTCCATTAGCGTTATATTAGAAAGAAATGAGACACTAGATAAGTGCCATGCATCTTGAATCATTTTCCATCGAAAGCTCCCTCAATGAACCACTAAAGCTATTGTTACGCTAAGATACGAAATTAACTTTTACTTTAATAGCCCTTTGTCCGCAGCACCTTCAAGTTGCACTTCTAGCTCTTTCCAGATAGCACGACTGCCTTTAGAAATACGCTCGCCATTGAAGGTCAGTACTTTGTCTTTGGATATGTTGTGCTTCTTCCAGCTGTGACCGCCTCCATGGATGTTATGAAGCAAAGGTGGCACTCTATCAATCGCCTTACCAAATCTGGCTTCCGGTGACTCACCCACTTCGAACTCAAGCCATAGATCCAAGTACTCAGCGCTTAAATGGCTCGGCAATGATTTCAGCAAGCGCTCGACGCAGTTTCTCTCTTTGAGCTTGTTTTCTTCGGCTTCACTGGCATAAATGATGGTGTCTCCGGCATCGATTTCCCCAAGGTCATGAATCAGCAACATCTTCATCACTCGCGTAATATCGATTTCTTCATTGGCATAGTCTTTCAACATGAGCGCGCTCAAACAGACGTGCCAACTGTGCTCGGCCGAGTTTTCATATCGGTCCAATCCAACTGGTTTTGTCTGTCGATGAACATCCTTTAATTGTTCAATTTCGACCATGAATTGCAGAATGCCTTTGATTTCTTCCACGATGAGCTTCCTTAACTTAAGTTGATGATTTATCGGAGCTGAGGGTTAAAAGAGCGACAAAGGGTCGTTACTCCCAATGAACCGACATTTTGTAATACGCAACGCCCGATTTTTCAAATTCAGAGCCTTCTACAGCCATCCCAAACTTTTGATAAAAACCTAAAGCCGTTGTACGCGCATCACACCAAAAATATTGGATGTTTGAATCTTTGAGGTTAGAGGTTGCATGCTCAATCACGTTTGAACCGATTCCCTGCCCTTGGAATTCAGGCAGCGTGGCAAACTTTCTCAGCCTCGCTTCATTGCCTTGGATATAGATAGATGCGACACAAACCAACTGCTCACCAATAAACGCGCCGTAATGCGTTGCTTGTTCGTCACTTGGCACCATACAAAACGACATCGGTTTTATCAGGCCAAAGCACTTGATGCCTAACCGGAAGTACCTCCGTCGCTGAAAGCTGTTTTATTTCCATATTCTCGGTTTAACTCCCGACTTGATGACCCTTGTTGTAATTGCAGCGCTTGTGATTGCCATGATTATTATTACTAAGCTTGGTACGTCATTAAGTGATAACGCTCTAATCCCTTTCCCTCTGTGGATGAGATAACAAAGCCTTGCGACTGATAAAAGCCAATGGCGTTTTCATTAGCAGTCAAACACTTCAATGTCAGGCCAGAGTAATGTTGTTTACAGGTATTGAGTAAAGCCGAGCCTGCCCCAGAACGTAGCGTTCGCGGGCAAACATAGAGGTGATGGATGAAGCTTTCAGGTTCCCAAACAGAGGCAAAGCCTAAAACCTTGTCGCCAGAAACAGCCACCCATATTTCTTCACCTTTTGTATCTAAATCGAAATCGGATAACTTAAAAGCGTCAGTATCAGCCCAATGAAAGGTGTCCTGTCTTGATTCTAGATAGAGCGTCTGTAAAGCGGTTAAATACTTGGGTTGATACCTTGTAACTTCCATGTCGCTCCTGCCAATCCATATGACTAGAATTAAGGTTGTGGGTTAAGCTTTTCTACCTATTAGCCATAGGGTGTTCAGGGTTTAACTGAAGCAGATCCCACAAGTTGCCGTAAAGATCTTCAAACACAGCAACGGTGCCATAGCCTTGCTCTTTTGGCTCTCGGACAAAGTTAATGCCCAAAGACGTCATGCGTTCGTAATCACGCCAGAAATCATCGGTGTTTAAGAATAGGAATACGCGTCCACCAGCTTGGTTACCGATAAAATCAAGCTGCTCTGGCTTGGAAGCTCTAGCAAGTAATAGGCTTACACCGGTTGAATTTGGTGGAGCAACAACAACCCAACGCTTATCTTCTTCTGGTAAATACGTATCTTCAATGAGCTCAAACTTGAGCTTGTTTACGTAGAAATCAAGCGCTTCATCGTAGTCTTTTACCACGAGTGCAATGTGGACAATATTCTGTTTCATAACATATCTTGTTGGGGTTTTAACTGCGTGGAATGATGCCACGAAGCAGGAAAAGACACTAGGTGTCGCATCGTCAATCGTCGTAGCCGCCCTTAATAATCTAAAAGCTACGCATCACCTATAACTGCCAGAATCCGAGCTCGACGCCACCCTGAATAACAATAGCACACATGCCGTGACGTGGTAACTCCATTGGCGGCACCGCAACTTCGGCGCCTAGTTTCACGGCTGCATTTACTGCAGACTGAATGTCCTCAACCAGTGTGTAATGACGAACAGTTGGTTCTTCAGTTTCACGAAGCGGTGCTCGAATGCCTATTACCCCACCATTAGATAGCTTTGCAGTGCGCGCCCCACCAAGGTTAACATCAGCACCACTGAACTTCACGTTATAGAGCTGAGCGTATGTAGCACAAACGACATCGACTTCTGAGGTAACCACTTCAAGATATTGAACCTTCATCAAATTTCCTTCTCGTGTTCTTTAAGACTCTCAATCTGCATACAGCTGTGCAGGTGTTTCTCATCAACAATTAATCGGTTTCATATTACTAAGCAATTCGACCGCGCATGATAAATTGCGGGCCTGCTGCGCCACCTAGATACTGTTCATTGGTATCTTCGAAGCCGCCTTTCTTATAACAGTTAAATGCTGCGGGATTTTTACAATTCACAGTTAAGTAAATGGACTCATACGCTGAGTAATTCGCTTTTAAATACGGAAACAAAGCCTTCACCGTGCCCGTTCCTAAACCTTTACCTTGCTGATTTTTATCAAGCACAAAAGCTCTTAACCCAATGCTTCCTTCAGGGCAAAACTCATAAAAATCTGGGTAAGCGATATCCAGCTTAAAGAAGCCAACGACTTCGTTATCAGACTTAATCACGTGCAAGTGCGTCGTTTCACTGCCGTCTAGTAAAAACTCCGCAGCGGTACCTGCGAACTTAACCTGTTCATCGGCGAGTTGGATAGCCTGAACTAACGCCACATGTGATTCTTCAAGCCTTTCGATAGTTATCATTGTTGTTCCTTCTGTATAACACGCACGAAAAAGCGACTAAAGCTCATCGCTGGTGTCTCGAGAACCGTAGTTTGGGAAGTTGATATTAAGAACGTTATCGTCCTCAAGAGTGAATAGAACACTTCCATTCTCTACACCGGTTTCGTTCCTATCCGAACAACCTAGAAACAACTCCCAATCAAACGAATATTGAAGTCGGTATTGATTCGCATTGATGTAGAGAACGTCTTTGATTTTAATGCCGTTCACCACATGTGCCATATCATCGATATATGACAGATCAGGGATTAACTTTTCTTCGAAATCACTCTTATGCTCGGTTAAGAAATTGAGCAGTTCAGGACATAACTCGGAGCCATGAACCAATGGTTTAGACAGACGAGAAAACAACATTTCTAAATACTCCAAGTATTGGGCAGCCACGCGCGAGTCTGTTACATATTCAAGCACAGCCAGCACGAACCGTTAAGGCTAAACGTTACTATTATCCGAGCTATTAAACGAGTACATTCGAACTTCATCTCGAGGAAACCAACCCAACTTTTCGTAAAACTGTTGAGCGTTGATGTTGTCGTTATAGACAAACAAGTGGGTCTTCGGGGTGCCTAACTCTGCAAGTGCGTTGACCGCCTCTGCGACAAGCTTACAACCTAATTTTTGCCCTCTGAAGTTGGCCGAGACAGCTAAATGTTGTAAATACCCACGACGCCCATCCGTTCCGACCAACACAGCGCCAATGATTTCGTTGTTACTTTCAGCCACAAAACTCAGACCGGGGTTACGATCTAAATAGCTCGCAATGCTTTCTTTCGAATCGGCTTCGCGAATACTCATGCCTTCTGTCTGGCACCACAACGCGATCACTGAGTCGTAATCTGAAATTGCCATTTCCCGAATGTTGACCACTCTACTCTCCTTGTTTTAGCAGGTACTTAGTTAGCCATGTTGCTCGTAATAAGTAACCAATAATATTTATGTGTTAAAGAATATCTTGGCAAAACCTAAAGAGGTAACCGTCTGGGGTTTGGACTATGAATTACTCCTGAGTCGCGATCGAATCCCCACATTGATAAGACTTTGACTCTAACGCTAAATAAATAGAATTAGCGGCGCTTTCGTTAACTCTCTGATATAGAGGTTCGATATCGATAACATCCCATTGGAAGTTAACGCCACGCCCTAAAGGAAATTCCAGGTCACCTGAAAGCCATTTTCGACTTTTGCCCGCAACCCCTTCAAGCATCACATCAACACCATCAAGCGTTAAATAAGCAAACTCCTCATCTGGGCGCTCGTATTTCACTTCAAACCCTAACACATCGACAAAGAAGGATTTGCTCACATTAATATCGAAACAATAAAGCTCTGGAACTACTCGTAATGTCATGATTTACCTATTCACTAAATAGCGAGAGATTAGTAAGAATCTAATCAGGATTTCCACTCTAATATAGAGTTAATTAATCTGTGTACTTTAAGCTAGCTTTGTAAAGCCTTTCGTTGATCTCCCAAAGCGCGTTTCTGTTCGAGTCATATGTTAGAAGTTCAATAGCTTCTTGGTAATCACACCAACGGTAATCTGTGTGTTCATTTGATAATTGAGGATCTTCCGTGACTTTAACTGAGAAGGAATGCTCAGGAATTACGAATGGATGCTCAGTCCAATTGTGATTTCCTGCATAAAAGACTTTTGGAAGCATGCACATTGAATCAAGCAACTGCCAGTTGCAACCGACTAGCTGAGCCTCTTCAGAGAGCTCTCGTTTTGCTGCTTCAAGTAATGATTCATTGTCTTCGCCACCACCCGATATTGCCTGCCATACACCATTGTCCCTTCTACGTGCGATTAAAAATCGAGATTTGTTATCGACTGTTTTGTAGGGAAAGACTAAAACTTGAAAAGGTGCTCTCATTGATTTTCGCTCCAATCGTTCACGTTTTACTGCGCTAGCTTCCCAAGAATGACCGGATCGTTAAGCAAATTCGTCAGAGGAAGAAACAATGGCTCAGGTAACTCATCTAGCTTAAACCATTTCCACTGCTTACATTTATCAGGTTCTGTTATCTCTGGTTCGCCGCTAGCGTCAGAAGCAACAACAAACAGCGTTATATAGTGCTTGTTCTCTTTCTCAAAAATATCATTGGTAAAAGTCAGCTTCTCAAATGCACTAACAACTAAGCCAGTCTCTTCGAGTGTTTCGCGTTTGGCACACTCTTCAATGCTCTCCCCCCATTCAAGGTGTCCGCCCGGCGTTGCCCATGTATGAGCCCCGTGAGAACCAATTCGTTCTCCAAGTAACACTCGCCCATCACGTAGAATAACCGCAGCGACACCTACTCTTACTTCCTGACTCACTTAAAATTCCTTAAGAAAGAAATCCAACCTTCAACGATAAGTACCATGTATACCGAATCAATCTCGATTAATTCACTGTTCTACTTCGACCAATACCTTTATGACTCTAGTATTTTGTTACCACGTACGATCTGATAAATAGCGATATTTTTCTCAGTCAAAAGCCTCACGAGATCTGGTACACATTGGATAGGCATCGCAAGTTCATACCCAAACTCCAAATGTGAAATAGATGTTGACGGTGACTGACCGACAAACGACTCAAGTATGTTGAGCGCAGTTCCCTCCCACTCTCCAACTTCAAAATAAACGCTATACATGTCTTCGCTATAATCTCTTGGCGTACCTGCTTTCATCTCTTGTACTCTGTTTTGTGTTTCATTTATGATGTTCGCTTGAAGTTACGATACGCGTTATGTCGTCTTACATTATTGTTCACGTTTATGTATACGTTACCCAGCTCGAGCACCATTAGGCACTTCGGTTTCAGGACAAACTAAACACGGATTTAATTTGTCTTCATAACCAATATCAAACAACATACCCTGAGATATTTCACCCGCCATCTTTCTTTCAGGCAAGTTCACAACAAACAAAGCTTGCTTACCTTCGATTTCTTTGGGGTTTTCACGCTCTTGTTTGATGCCAGCCAAGATTGATCGCTGATGATCGCCAAAGTCGACGGTCAGTTTCATCAGCTTATCTGATTTAACGACTTCAGAAACCTTTACGATTAAGCCGACACGAATATCTAATTTCGCGAAATCATCAAACGTAATTTCATCTTTAGTTGGAGCGTATTTCATAAACCAGACCTCGTTGTTTCGAAATCACATAACGTACAACTAAGTCACTAACAATGCTGAGACTAGATTCAAATTTACCACTGACGCTAACCAAGCGTTGAGAGTCACGTTTATATGCTTTGTATTATGTAATTCCCAACCAACTCAGTAGCCTCAAACGAAGGACTAATTGGTAGTTTTAGATTCAGTTGTTCAATACCAACGGCCATAGAGCCATTTTCTGACTCAAACTCTTCCCAACTGATCTTTCTCACTTTTGTTACAGCTTTGGCGGCCAATAAGAGTTGAGCGAATTCTGCAGGACTATAACCTTGAGTCTCTGCAATAAAATGCTGCTTTTCTAAGGTTCGGCCTTGCGCCAAAAGTAAATAGAACCGCGCAATGTCATAGACATGAACATATTGGTTAAATCCTATAGACGGCATACCTACTTGAATCGTTTGGCTAGCGAAAGATTCTACAATTCGCTTTAACTGACAATTCTCACCGCCATAAACCAAACTAGGACAGTAAACGACGTGCCACCTGCTTCTAATCGCGCGATGTATTGTTTCTACGTCTAGTCTAACGGCTTCCAAGGGTTTCAACCTAAATTGACGCAAATCAGCGCTAGATGCATTACCAAAGAGCCAAACACCCGATGTATGTATCTTTGTTGCATTTTTACCAGCAAGTATATCTAACTCAGAGAGCAATCTTTGTTCCACATCTGCAATTTCATGTGCTGAAAATTGTGACCAATGTGGGCGCGCGCAATTCAAAACCACATCAAAATAGCCTTCAAAATCGGCTCTACCTTCTATCAACCCCACTCTAAGAGGAGTGACGATTTTGTCTCTACCGTATGTAAAAACTTCAAATCCACTTTTTGCGAATAGCGATGTAACGTGACGGCCAATGTATCCACTAGCCCCTGCAATTAATACTTTCATTCTTTCCCTGAACTTTGCACATATGAAGCCCTAGCTTTACTCCTAAGCCAGAACATCGCGCTCAACGGCTAAGTCTTTTCGGTTATCCAGTCGAGAGTTATCAACCAGCGTCGTTATTTTCATAGTTCCCTTTTGATTCATTTACGGCAAGTGCTGTTAAGGTCTGTCGGTCACATACAATGCCGAAACCCGACTAACTTAAACATTAAGCGTACACATTTTTGGAAATACCACATGCCACGATTCACATCTAAGTTGTTTGTGGTTCTGAAACTGCAACACTTTCATTTAACCTTATATACATCAAGTGGTTGTCGTAGAAATTATTTCTCGCACAACCATGTTGTAACGCCTTTTTATAGATTGAAGCCACACATATATCAGCAACGCTAAAGTCACTGCCGACTGCAAACTCTGATTCACGACAGATTGACGTACTTAACTTTTCTAGACAGCACATAATCCATTCCCCACGAAACTCACGCTTTGAACGCTCATCTAGCTCTGGACGCATAAACCTTAATACTGTTCTGTTTTGAGGGGAATGAATACTAGAGTTTACGTATTCGCAAACTCTACGAATGTGCGTTTTCTCAACAAGGTCTTTACCAAATAAGTTGGGATTAGGGAATCGCTCTTCAAGATACTCAATAATCGCCATTGATTCAGAAAACACCGAACCATCGACCGAGAGTGATGGAACATAACCAAAAGGGTTTATATCTAGGTATGCTGTCGTTAGTTCATCAGAGTTAATCTCGATTCTATCGTAAGGTATCCGCTTGAAATTAAGCACCCACTCGACCCTTTCGGAACTGTTCGATCCTTGTGCGCTATACAATAAGACTTGCATACATCCTCCCCAAAGCATGCCGATGCGTTAATTTGTAAACTACGAAACCGGACTTCCCCATTTATCGACAAACCAAACTGGTTTGAACTAAAAATGCCGCGCATTGCGAATCAGCCTAAAGTGCTTTCAGATTTTTGTTTCGCACACGTTATTGCTTGGGCTATTTTAGCCCTATGACTCGTTTCCCACTCAGCGAGTGTTAATGAAGCTTCGTCACTTGCTTTCTTTGAAGCCATTAGAAACACTTCATCTTTTCTTGATTTAGGAATAACGACAATACCCTCTACATCAGCAACAATGATATCTCCCTTAGAGACCTTTGCTCCCCCGCAAGCGATTGGAACGCCAAATTCAGAATAGACCTCTTTCTTTCCCGGTACTGGATGAACACCTTTCGCAAAAACCGGAAACTTCATATCTGAAATTTCACTCAAATCTCAAATGACACCATCAATAATAAAACCTTTGATACCTCGACTCTTAGCGACTGCGCATACATTACCGCCGGCTACTGCATATTCGCTATCAACTCCATCCACTACAATGATGGAACCTTTTGGTGCTTCGTATATGGCTGAATGAAGCATTAAATTATCACCAGACGTTAACTGGACAGTAAACGCTTCTCCAAAAATTGGCGGCATTCCCTGCCAAAGAGGACCAATACTAAAATTAATAAAGTAGTCGTTACTTAGTATGTTTCCATACTCGGTTGTCGCTAATTTAGAAAAATCTGACTTCATATTTACTCTCCACTTTCAAAGTGGGCAAATACTTCTGCACCAGTCATATTGTGCGTTTCATTTTTAAATTCGTAGTATTTGGGCTTTTCGTCGATGAATATCTGATGAGTTAACTTGTAGTCATCCCCAGACATCAATAAACCGACAGGAAGGTGGTACTGATTATTTGGCACCAAAAAGTAAAACAAGTGAGTACCACATTTACCGCAGAAACCTCTCTCTGCCCAATCTGATGATTTATATCTCACTACATTTGATTCACCTGATATTTTGACGGAATCAGAGCAATCAATAACTAACATCGGACCGCCAGACCAATTTCTACACATACTACAATGACAAGCCCCCAATTCATTACTGGCGTACTCTACTTCCAACTCAACCGAGCCACATAGGCACTTTCCTTTACCTTTCATGAATCCTCCAATCTTTGTAATGTGTGTAAAATTAATAACAGCTAACGCTTTTTATACCGATGACTTAATAAGTAAAGGCTATTTTTTGTTTCCCTTATCCGACAGATACGCGGCGTACTTTTTAGAGATCCATTTATGAATATGAAGCCCTGTTTTACGAAAAAGATACAAATCTATAGCAGCTAGAATCACCAAACCGATTACAGTTCCCATGACAAAACCTCCATGCTCATTGAAATGTCACTCTAACAAATGGTTAAGAAAAGCACCGTGAACCTAAACAAACTATTAAGACTAGATATGGCAGTTGCTTTAACCCTGGAAGAATTACGAGGCATAACGCTTAGCTACGCTGTGAGTGGATGTGTGCCATGTCTGAGTTCGGCACGCGTTTACGAATCAGATTTAAAGGCATGTTATATATTTTACTTACTAATACGCCAAGCCATTACACCACTAGCAATAAGTAAAAATATACCTATCAATCCGACATTAACTGCAAAACTTACTTTATTCGTTTCGTCTTGAAAGTCATTGGTTCGGGACACAAGTTCACGATGAATCATTAACGACAAAAAGTCTTGATTAGCTGGATTGTTACCATCAAATGTAATGCCTGCCAATACAACAAGTAAAACACCGGCATATGCAATGTAGTCAACCAAGTCTATTGTGGATAGGTAATCAAAAAAATTGCGAGAAATTAGCAGAGCTACCGAGATCACAACAAGATAAGCTAAAATCCCTTTGAGAAAACCCTTCATTGAAACTCCCTGTACATATAACAGCTATCAGACATAAAAATTCTGCACTTAACTCCAGAATAATTTTGTCTAGTTTCTAAGATAGACAAGCAATATACAACCAAGCCATTGCATAACAATGGCTTATGTCACAGCTAATTTCAGGCGTGTGAAAAATCGCTTACTTTAGTTCATCTGGAATGCGGCGATCTTTATGGTAATACTCTCGGTCGTGCTCATTGATTTCACGTACCACGCAGCATGGGTTTCCGACTGCGACGACATTAGCTGGGATGTCTTTGGTGACTATGCTGCCCGCTCCGATAACCGAGTTTTCACCAATGGTGACACCGGGAAGTACGACGGTGTGCGCGCCAAGCCATACGTTGTTGCCAATACGAACGGGGATATTGAACTGCGCTGCTTTTAGCCTGAGTTCAGGGCTGATGGGATGTGTGCCAGTGGCGATGGTCACGTTAGGCGCAATCATCACGTTGTCGCCGATGAATACGTCTGTGTCGTCGACCAAAGTTAAATTGAAGTTCACGTATACGTTGTTGCCTAGGTGCGTGTGACGCCCCCAGTTCGCGCGTAACGGCGGCTCGATGTAGCAGCCCTCACCGACTTCGGCGAACAGTTGCTTCATGATTTGTTGTCGTTTATCCCCTTCACTAGGACGAGTGTGGTTAAAATCGTATAGCACTTCTAAGCATTGAGTTTGCTCAGCAACCAAATCAACGTCGTCACAGTAGTAAACGTCTTGGCTGTGCATTTTAGCCTTTATATCCATGTTTGAACCTATTTGATCATTGCCTTATGTCGGCATAAATAAAGAAACAGATGAATAATTTGAAGCTTTCACTGGCCTCAATGCAAGTTGGAGGAATTAACCCGGCCTGATGTTTTCAGCCACACGCCACAGCACACCACTTGGGTCAGTGATACAAAACTCAAGCATTCCCCAAGGCTGCTCAACAACCTCGGAAACAGTAACTTCAAATTCCGACACTACATTAGAGTTTTGGATGTGTTGATACCAACTTTTTACGTCTTCAACCAGCAAGTGCATCATGTAATTGTGACAGTGCGCAGGTTCATAAAAGTTTTGCAGAAGGAACGCACAACTGCCGTGACGCAGATAGGCGATATCTTGAAATTCAGACATCACTTCGAAGCCGATTGACTGGTAAAAACGCTTGGATAAAACGAAGTCTCTCGCGGGTACGAAAGACTTAATTTCTGAGACTTTTAGGTTTTCCATCCTACATCCTTATAGTGTTGGTATTCTGGTGCAACACGCTCAACGCTTTAAGTGGTTACGGCGTTCATTTAGAGCTCTATTGAAATGAGTCGACTTCGGCCTGGGTTAAATAACGCCACTGACCTACTTCAACATCTAAACGAACATCACCAATCTGTTCACGGTGAAGGCCAACAACTCGGTTACCTACTACGGCAAACATTCGTTTTACTTGATGAAACTTACCTTCTGTAATGGTCAACAGCACTTCTTTACTGGTAATCACTTCGAGCTCTGCCGGACGCGTCAGTTTTTGCTCGCCTTGCAATTGAATGCCCGCTTTGAACTTGTCAGCGACATCATCTTTGATATCTCGTGACAATGTCACGCGGTACACCTTCTTACATGACTTGGTTGGCAGCGTGATATTGAATGACCATCGCCCATCATCGGTAATCAAAACTAAGCCTGTAGTGTCAGCATCTAAGCGCCCTGCGATGTGCAGTTCTGATGCTTTTTCTATCTCGATGTAGTTAAAGAGTGAAGGATAAACTTCATCGATATTAGAGCAGATAGTACCCGCAGGCTTGTGCATTAGGAGGTATCGAAATTCACGCAACTTAAGCGGAGTGCCATTTAACAAGATGGTGTTGCTTTCATGAACCTGAGTCGATTCATCGGTCACAGCCTCACTGTTTACGTTCACCTCGCCATTATGGATGCGTTCAATCGCTTCAGGCTTGGTTAGGTCAGTGCTTTTACATAGGTATTTATCAAGGCGCATTAATCGTCGGCACCACATTTTGCGCATGGCTTGTAAGTACGTTCGCCTTGAGCAATCACCACATAGTCTCGAACGCAGTTATCACATAGCGCCAACTTTGGGTAAGCGTCTCTCTGTTTCTTTGCGTTGATGTTGCCTTCGGTGGTGTATACGATTCTCATTTTGATGCCTTGTTTTAATAACTTGCTAGGCGCAAATTGTATCACTGTTTACAGCCTTGTTTGGAGTGGTGGTGCATAGATAAATTGATTTTAAGCGCCGTCATTCCATGTTCTCGCCCCGTAACGGCTTAACCATGAACAACAAAGTCAACGTGCCACGCCTATCAGTGGTAAAATGATAAAAGCTCACCAACCAATGAAGTCACTAATGAAAAATTGTAATCAATGCGGGAAATGCTGTATCAAATACGGAGATGGTGACCTTGCCGCAACGCAAGAAGAGATCGATTTGTGGGAGCTGTTCAACCCAGACATCTTCGAATATGTTCGAGGAAGCGAGATATGGTTTGATCCTGAATCTGGCGAACGTTTAACTCGATGCCCTTTTCTGGAGCTAGTTCCGACGAAAGACACCAAGGCTCAAGCCAAGTACACATGCAGTATTTACTTAGACCGACCAGAAGATTGCCGACATTACCCAAGCCTAATTAATGAGATGGTACGAGATGAATGTGAAATGATTGAGGTGGTGGATTTACAAGACACGAAGAAAGCTCAAAGGAAACTCGACCTGTTGATGAAAGACAGCCGCCTTTCAAGCTATTCGTAAGCGATGATCTTTTGAAGATCAATTTTCAGCATTAGCTAATATGCACTAATACAGCTGATAGATGCTAAAACCTCAAGACAAATACTGGTTCGCTTCTAACCAATCAAGCGCAACCAGTGCTGCCAATGAACATACCGCTCTGTCGTTGCCATCAACAAACTTAAGTTCTTCGATTTCGGCGTCTGGAGACAGTTCACCAATATAATCAGCAAGATAACAAGTCAATTGCACTGATACGCCTTCCGCTTTGCCATCAGCTTGGCCTGTAAACGTCTCGACGTATTTGATGGAATCAGGCACTAAATCGACTGAGATCTCTTCTTTGATTTCGCGAACCAGTGCTTGCTCATCACTTTCGCCTGCTTCGCGCTTTCCGCCCGGCAAGTAGAACAGCTCTTTGCCTTTTGATCTCACCATCAACAGCTTGCCGTCTTTGATGAATATCCAAGCCAGCTTATCAATTATCTTATGCATGTCGTTAGACCTTATTTCTGTTTTAGTTCTCGTTATTACTGAATCTGGCCGCGCTATTAGTTACGACCAAACCAAGCCTGGGTATGTTACACGCTGGAGTGAATATACTCTATTGAATCGAATAGGAAATATCATCGCCAAAACGAAAAATGACAGCCTAAGAGACGATACTCGTCAACTGTCATTGGCGTTGTTTACTGATTACCCAGTAGTTGTCCGAAAAAGAGTATCAGTCGACCAACCACTTAAGCGCAGAGTCATGGTCTTCGAATGACTTAATCTCACCGGACACAAACCAGCTCCCTACTTTTGAAGCGAATTCTTGCCAGCTTTTATCACCATAAATCGCGATTTTGTCTATCTTCGAATTGAGCTCTAATCCCAGTTTGAAATCATCCCAAGCAGCACGCAACTCCCAACCCGTTAAGGTGGAGATGTCGACCAGCATCTTGAGTTTAGATGAATCGAGTTCTTCTAGCGTAGTACTTAGAATTGGCATCATTGCTTGATAGTCATCGTGTGTGAGTTTGCCTTTCGCTTTAAACACAACGATGGTTTCACCGCTAACACGTTCAATTCCAACTGATATTCCGTGACGTTCGATACTCATAACCTAGCCCTCATAGTGGAAACTAGAGTTAGCTTAGAGGATTAAACAACACAGAGATGAGAAGTTGGCGTCAAAACAGGCAAGCATCCGAACGAGTTTTAGTTACTGACTTTAACGACGCTTAATCGCAACGACCGAGTAAGTGTGCCAATGCTTCATCCTACCCAGCGACGTGAGTGCTTGTTCGTCTCGCTCATGGAATCGTACTATCTCAAAGTCGTTGAATAAGCTAAGTACTTTGGATTTTGTTAACGGCGTTGTTGGGGTTCGATAGCCATGTGCCCAACTGTCATCGACGCCCATGAAGTCGCCTGCGAATACACCACCGATTTCAAGACAGTTTTCAATATTGTGCCAAACCCCGTCAAAACGGGTTGGGTCAGCAAAAAACAGACTCGAATTGGCAATCACTACGCCAGATTTAGGGTAATCATAGTGTTCAAATCCATTTTCAGATATCTCGACCGAAGCTTTGCGACCCAAACGATCCCGACATAGTGCAATCGAATCAGGATTAACGTCGAAACCATACACTTGATACGCTTGCTGTTCTAAAAAAGCGATGTCACTACCTGTTCCACAACCACAATCAATCGCAACATTTAAACCTGACTCATTCAGTTTAATTGCGTATTCAGTTCTCTTTAAATGAGGTTTGCTTAGTGCCTTTTGATAATACTGACGCCAGATCTCAGAGTGATCATCCATGGTACTTCTCCAATAGTTCACTTAGGCTTTGAACTTGTACGATATTCGGATGCTCTGACTTAAGAACAGTGCCTTCTGTGTTCAACCACACAACGTGTAAACCACTCGCTAACGCAGCGTAGATGTCTTTTTCGAGAGTGTCTCCAATCATCGTCACATCCTGAGCTTGAACACCTAACTGTGTAATGATTGCAGGATAAAAATCAGAATCGTATTTGGATACGCCAAGACTCGCCTTGCAGAAATAACCGGAGAGATATTGAGACAGACCAACTCGTTCAAACGCTTGAATAATGTCTTGTTCTGTCAAGTCACCGGCATTAGTGGCAACATAGACTTGATGATTTTTGGAGAGTTCAGCCAGTAATACACGAGCACCACTCACTTCTTGTACGGTTTCCCAGTCACACATCTTCCCTTGTGCGTCTGGGAAATCGACCATCAGCGTATTGCCCCAGTCGAATAAGACTACTTCTGTTAATTCGATTGGCTTCGTCGTCTTGTTCATCTTGCCTCCTGCATTGGTCATAACTCTTCTACAAGCTATCTTTTTGATAGAACAGAATATTGTCGAAGGCGATATCGAAGTAGAGTTCGTAGCTATTTTGTTCAACATAGCCCAAATGTGGCGTTGCCGTGACGTTTGTTAAGGACAGTAACGGTTCAGTGTTCTCTGTTACAGGCTCACAATCGAACACATCAATAGCGGCAGTTTTGGTCGGTATCTCGTGTAGTTCATGATACAAGGCCATCGGTTCGACTAACTCGGCACGGCTGATGTTCACAAACAGTGAGTCCGGCTTCATCAAGCTGAGGTCGTATGCCGTAACACATCCTCTGGTCACATCATTCAAACGCAAATGCAAAGAAAGAACATCAACTTCTCGAAAGAAGTCTTGTTTGGTTGCTGCTGCTTCGAAGCCATCTGCTTGTGCTTGATCGCGTGAAGCTTGGCTCCCCCACACTACGACAGACATCCCAAATGCTTGGGCGTATTGTGCAATGCATTTTCCGATTTTTCCGTAGCCCCAAATACCTAGCTTCAAGTCCTTCAAAGTTCGACCTAACCCTAATGAGCCAGAATCCTGCCACTGGTTCTGTTTAAGGTTTGAAGCATAAGTCGGAATGTGGCGCGATGCAGTCATAATCAACGCCCAACATAGCTCGGAGGGCGCAACAGGCGAGCCTCGACCTTCTAAAACGGTAACACCAAATCGTTCGCACATTTGCGGGTCGATATGGTTGCTCACTTTGCCCGTCTGGCTAATCAGCTTGAGGTTGGGGAGTTGTGATAACAAAGATTCGGTGATCTCGGTTCTTTCACGAATGAGCACAATGGCTTCAAACGAGACCAACTTAGCGACGAGCTCTTGCTCTGAGTAAGTATCGGTAAATACCGTGACATCATATTGTTCAAGTTTCTGGAAACAGTTGAGGTCTTTAACGACGTTCTGATAGTCATCCAATATCGCTATCTTCACATCACTCTCCTTGTGATTGTTAGTTATCTTGTATTGGTCAAATGAAGGCTAAAGTGCCATGCCTTCCGATTCAACACATCACGAGCGGGGACTTCACTATTGATAAACCACTTTGAAGCGTTCCAACATAAGTAACATGTCTTCACTTGGTGAGATCTTGAGCTCTTCACATTCACGAGAGAAGAAGTTCCAGTGCGCTTCTCGCCACCATTCAAGTGTTTTATCACCCTCGCCTTCGGCGGCAGCAAACTCAGCAGTAACTTCGTTGTATTTGCACTGTGAGACTGAAGTGATCTCTACAATGCAAACCGGTTTGCCATCCCAGTCAGTGACGACTTGTAAATGCCCTACGACAGGCATCACTTCTCCTTCATGGCTGTACCAATATTCAAGGCTGCAGGACGCTTGTTTTTCACCTTTGAGAATCAACTGAGCGCAGAGGTTGGCGTTGTATTCATCAGCACAGTAATAGTCGGCACTGAAAGAGGTGTATTGCGAAGCAACTTCTGCTGGCAATGTGTTGAGGTAGCTATCAAGATAAGCTTCGCTTCTTTGTTCCATGATCTTTCCAAATTCAATATTAGGTTGAACCGATAAACACTTATAGATTAAGCATCTGGCTGCATTGGGAGTAACCTATCAAGTCAGGTTATTGCTGTAAACCGAGTGAATATCAAAATGTGGGCTGAGAAAGAAGAATATCGGAAGGATTTCGAGGCCAATACAAAAAGATCCAAAAAGTGAAAGAAGAGCCAAAAACAGCTTTAGTGTGTGCTTTTGGCTCTGAATATCTCGTTACTAATAGCTCGTAACTGACAGGATACTAACGGTTCAAGAAGTCGACCGCTTTGTCTGGGAAGTCGGTAAACACACCATCGACTTTCACTTGGTTGTAGAAGACATCCAACATGCCATCAAAATTATCGGCATAAGCTGGGATTCTTCCTGGGTCGGCACGGAACGTGTACGGGTGAACGTCTAAGCCCGCTTCTTTTGCTGATTTCATTAACGGTTTAATAATGATGTTATTTTTGGTCGATGCATCGTCTACCAACATTGGCTTCCAAGGACCAATTCCTTCCGCATAAGTCGCCACTTTTTCCATGCCACCAGCTTCAAACATCCAGTCATAACTGTAAGGCGTTGCTTTGTCACCTTGGTACGTCATGGTTTCATTCCAATCTGTATAGGCCATCAACTGAACGAGCTTAAGATCCATTTCCATCGCATGCATGAGCTCATCGTTAATACGTTGAAGTTCATTGGCGTCGAAACACTGCAAATACACTTTGTCGCCTTTCGATAGGTAACCATATTGATGCAAGGTCGCAAGTACCGCTTTGGAGATGTCTTTGCCTTCGTGACGATGGAACCAAGGTGCTTTGATTTCTGGGTAGATACCCACGTTATAACCAAGGGTCTTATTCAAGCCTTGGATCAGCTCGATTTCTTCAGCAAAGGTAGCGACACGGAAATCAGACTGCCACATTGGGAAGCGCGTTGGGTACCCTGCTACTCTATTACCTTGTTCATCTAAGTTAAAGCCTTCGGTCACCTTTAATGATTTGATCTCAGCGAGCGTAAAATCAATCGCGTAATAGCGGCCATCTTTACGAGCGCGTGTTGGAAAGCGATCCGCGACATCGGTGACTCGGTCTAGATAGTGATCATGCAAAACCACCAATTGGTCGTCTTTGGTCATCACGACATCTTGTTCGATGTAGTCAGGTTTCATCGCATAAGCGAGCGCTTTAGCGGGCAATGTGTGTTCAGGCAAATAACCAGAAGCACCGCGATGCGCAATCACTAAAGGATCGGCGAATACATTTGCAGATAAGCTTAGTGCTAATAAGGTCAGAGACAGTGACGTTGTTTTCATTATTGTTTCCCTTGATAAAACAGAAGCAGGATATACCTGCCTCTGTTGTTATTTATAGATGTGATTCAGTAAATACACTACTGAGCTAGCGCTTCTTTCTCTCGTTCAAGATCTTTTTGTTTATGGTGCGCACGCTCACCTAAAAAGGCGTACAGCAGACAGATTATTGAAGCCACACAAGCGCCGACCAAAATAATGAAGCCGCCATCCCAACCGTAATGGTCAACCATAAAACCGAGTATTGCGTTCGCAGCAACCGCGCCACCTAAGTAACCAAACAAACCAGTTAGACCAGCAGCTGTACCCGCCGCTTTCTTAGGTGCAAGTTCCAGTGCATACAAGCCGATCAGCATTACAGGGCCATAGATAAGGAAACCAATCGCAACCAATGCCAACATATCAACCGTTGGGTTACCTGCTGGGTTCAGCCAGTACACCAACACAGCAACAGTCACGAGTACCATGAACAGGATCCCTGCTGGTGCACGTCGGCCTTTAAACAACTTATCTGAAATCCAACCACACAATAAAGTGCCAGGAATACCTGCCCACTCGTACAAGAAGTAAGCCCAAGACGATTTATCTACTGAGAAGTCTTTCGCTTCTTTTAAGTAAACCGGAGCCCAATCGAGTACACCATAACGGATAAGGTAAACAAACGCGTTAGCAATCGCGATTGACCACAACAGTTTGTTAGAGAAAACGTACTTAAAGAAGATCTCTTTCGCCGTCATTTCTTTCTCATGAGACGTATCGTAGTCGTCTGGGTAATCGTCTTTGTGCTCTTCAATTGGAGGTAGACCACAAGACTGAGGCGTATCTCTTACTGTGAACCAAACAAAAATAGCAACGAGAGTGGCAAAAAATGCAGGAACATAAAAAGCGGTTCGCCAATCGTCATTGAAAGCCCATAGACCCAACAGGAACATTGGACCAATTAATCCACCGCCCACGTTGTGAGCAACGTTCCATACCGATACGATCTCACCACGTTCTTTTCGTGACCACCAGTGAACCATGGTTCGCCCACAAGCTGGCCAGCCCATGCCCTGAAACCAACCATTCAAGAACAGCAGGATAAACATCGCAGTGATGCTTCCTGTCGCCCATGGCATGAAACCAAAGCAGAACATGACCAATGCCGACATTAACAAGCCGCCACTGAGGAAATAACGAGGATTAGAACGATCAGAAACGCTACCCATTAAAAATTTAGATAGACCGTAAGCAATGGAAACTGCGGCCAAAGCAACCCCGAGCTCTCCGCGACTGTATCCTTGTTCAATAAGATATGGCATCGCCAAACTGAAGTTTTTGCGGACTAAATAGTATCCCGCATAACCAACAAAAATGCCGAGAAAAAGCTGCCATCGTAATCGTGTATAGGTGCTATCGATCTTATCGGTAGATAAGCGATCGATATGCGCCATAGGTTTGAATATTCCAAACATAGGAACCTCATGTGTATTGGGCGATAGAAATAAAAATGCTCGAACGAAAAAATTTAGCGCTCATTCGAAAGTCAGGGCATTGTATGTGCTTCAGGATTAATTTCTGTGATAGAGGTAGTCATTAACAAAAAATAACTTTAAATACAGCATATTAGTTTCATTTAATTAGACTACGCTTCATATTTTTGTTTGTATCTGGTTAATTAAACATCAGAACTTTCGAGAGTGAACAAACCAAAAAAGAGCGAGCGAACATAAATCAACCAACAACAACTTTGTTATTAATGCGAATGCATAGTGAATAACAACAATTTTGGTAGAGTCTGTGGAGTTATGAAGGTGGTTTGGGCTATTAGTTAAAGAAGTTCGCCAAAATCAATGCAAACAAAAAGGGTCTAGATTTCTCTAGACCCTTTTAGGTAATAACGCTTGGTGGCTTTATGTTGGCTAATTAAGCAAACATAGCTATTTACTCGAAGTATTAGCTAGCCACACGAAGTGATTATGCGTCGATGTAAAAAGCTTCTACAGTGCCTTTTAGAGTAATAAGCATTGGCTGACCAAAACGATCTAGCGCTTTTGGAGAAGGGATCTTAACCCAACCTTCGCTGATGCAGTATTCTTCAACATCAGTACGCTCTTTACCATTTAGACGAATGCCGATTGGGTATTCGAAACACTCAGCAACGTGGTGTGGGCTGCGTGGGTTGCCTGCAAGATGATCTGGTAAAGCTGGTCTTGAATTAGTATCGCTCATGTTCATTACCTGTATGTACGTAAATAAAAAAAGTGCGTCATTCTAGTCAATATAGGCTTTGTGCTCAACAACTGCTGCAATAAATCGTCTTGATCGTTTTAATCAACAGCTAGTTGTTTGATTTAAACGCGATATCGGCATGAGTTTCAACGAAAATTTAACAGGTTTATGCATTATGGATGAAAGGGAGAAATTCATTACTCGAACGGCAGATAAACTAATATCAGGCTTTTATTCCGAGCTTATCGATTAAGCTCAATACTCATCACTTTATGGTTCGGTTCTGATTCGATATTTACGATTGACCAACCTAGCCCTTGGTAGAGACCCATGATATTGGTGTACGCGTAGAGTTGAGTTTGCACTGCAGAAGAAACCTGTCTGACACCACGATTAATCAGTTCACTGGCAATGCCTTGACCGCGCCATTGAGGGGCGACGAACACGGCGTTGATCCACACTACATCACGAACTTGGTGAGGTTCTTGAAAATAGGAATACGCCAAGCCACCAATGACCACATTATCGCGAAGTACTGTTATTACTGGAGGGAGTTGTACGTTTTCTTTATAGGTATCTTTAAACTTGAAATCAGACCATTCGCTTTGAAATAAGTCCTCTAACTCATGCCAATAAGGTGAGCTTTCATCGCAATTTCTAAAGATTACTTTCTGCATTTTTTCCGTCCTTTGAAAGGGTGTGATTCGGCTATCCTAGCCTTTTTCAATCTAAGTGTAGGTAAAGCTACTCTTCTTCGTCGTAATCGCCTGCTGGGTCTTGATTGATTTCTTCGCCGCATCCTAGGCATTCACCTTGTAGATCCGTAGGCATCACAATAATCAAACCACAATGCGGGCATAAATCACCTTGTTGATACATATGAGTCATTCCTTTACTTCACTGCTATTGCTTAGGATATTTTTGCTTACTCGCTTCTAACCAGTCGTGAATCACTTGGCGAGCGGATTCCGACGGCGGTGCATTCCGCTTTCCGCAGATTTGGTCTATTTCAAAAGGGAATGCTTTGCTCGGAACGCGGCGTAAACCTATGGTTAAGCGCTGAGGCTTGAGCATGCGGAACACCACATAACGATCGCTCATGATTCGGTTGTGATACACGCCAATACAGTGCTTCTGCTCTATACCTTCGTGTTCAAGGTCATAATAATCCGTGAGCGGATGAATGTTGTCATTGCCGAGCAAAGGAACGGGATAAGGGATGTCTTTATCCATTGGGCGATTGCCTTCCAAACGACGTAATTGGCGTTGCTCCGTCCAGCGATCATGCAGTTGTTCAAACATCGCAAAAGAGTTCTGACTGGTAATCGCGCGCAGTGGATCATCCATCTCCAAATCTTGCCCTAGCAATATCGCATCTTGGAACATCGCCATCTTCGACGGTGCATTAAGTCTGCCCTCTTCCACCATTGCAATCCCTAATCGGCTACCAGTAAGAAATGGATGAACTTGATCCAAACGCAGGGCTGTGTATCCAACTTTTGAGTAGTGCTTAAACTTAAGGACTCGTCTTTGTAACGGCTCGAGAATGCGAACAATGTGGTCGAGTTCATCACCAACGTTGTAATGAAGCTCTAGCTTGTCGATGAATTTGAGTGTCGCCTTGCTGCTGTCTAAACCCAACTTAGCAAGGATCTTCTTCTGCCCTAAGCGACTCAGTGCCAATGCTTTCTTGTTGTCGACGCTGTGCTTCATACAGATCAAAGCCAAAATAACAGGCCTTAATTCAAGCAATTGCGCGGCTTCATAGGTATTCGCGGCAAGCCACAGCATCTGGTATTGGTATTCTGGAAAGTCGTCGGTGATTTCACGATAGCGCGCAGGTAATGAATTTAGCCAACGACCATTCACGTCAAACTGCTCAACAAGGTTGAGGCTCAGCCCAATGCCCCCATCAAGCGGTCGTCTACCATCGTCAAACACATGAAAGCCGACGAGCTTTTGAGACCAGTCTCGGATCTCAATGTCGTAGTCGAAACCTAATGTTCGAGTGGGAATGGTTAGTAGTGCTGTCATTAATGCCTCTTCGTTATTGGCGCATTGAACTATCAAGCCTATCTAACAGCATAAGCTAGCGCTTCAACCACTATATCAACCTTTTGTAAATTTCTTATCAATCAAAGCGATATAAATACGATAGTGCTTAGAAGAACATTGAATGATGATTTTACGCAATATGAGATCTCTTCGATATCATTTGCGCCAACAGAAACTATGCTTGTTACATAACTCACAACAAGAGGCTTTAATTATGGATTACCGACATATTCTGGTCGCACTTGAACTGTCTGACGACACCAAGATTCTCATTGATAGAGCGACCTTCTTCGCTGATAAACTGGAGGCTGGCATTTCGTTTGTTTATATCGATGGTACGCATGGAGAAATTTATCCAGAACTCGTTGATATTCAAGGAAATGACGGTGATTTACCCATCAATGAAGATGCCGTTAAGCATTTAAGAGAGTTTGAGGCGTACGCCAAGCACCCAATCAAGCACATTTTCGTGGGAACCGGTGACTTGAACGATAAGCTCAAAAATGCCATCGAAGTAAACGGCGTTGACCTATTGCTATGTGGCCATCACCATGATTTTTGGCATAAGCTCATCTCCCATTCTAAACAGATCATCGATACTTCCCCTATCGATATTCTCGTTGTTCCTATGGAATAGAAGCTGCAGTTCGACACTCAAAACTAGCCTGCATTACCAACCTCTATCGGTATTATTGGTTGGCTTGATACCCTCTTCAACACCCTGATCCTGACCGAAATCTGCTATTACCCACTTAGAGTAGAAATTTGTGATCTTGTCAGCTTATCAACTCGTAAGCGTCTAATAATTAACAAATCGCCGAGTGGAAGTAATGAAAAAGATTGGCCTGTATCTTTTTACAAACGACTTAAGAACCAACGACAATGCGCTACTTTACCAAGCAAGCCAAATCGTCGATGAGCTCGTTTGTGTGGTTGTCGAACCGCTTCTGTCTCACTACTCAGCACAGCTCGCCCAAGAACAGCAATATGGCGCTCAACGCATAGCTTTCATTTCACAATCGATAAGCGATCTTAAGGCTAACCTGAACGACCTAGAACAAACACTGATCGTCCTTACACAAGACCAAGATAAAAGCGGTAACATTAAATACTCGCTCAACGAGATTATCTCTGATCTAAACGTCACTCACTTGTTTGCAAATGTTCATTGTAGCTACGACGAGCAACAGCTAGTGCAATCAACGTTGGCTGACTGCCCGAACTTAACTGCGATTCAATCTCATAACTCGACTTTGTTTGAGCTCGATGACTTCCCTTTTACGTTAGACAAATTACCCCGCTCGTTTACCAAATTCAGAAAACTCATCGAACACTTGTCTGTCGATACACAAAGTTTGACCATAACGACGTTACCACCAGCACCAGACCTAACAAAAACGTCACACTGTCACTCAGAAACCTCCCTTTTTATGACGGGTGATTTGGCGAGCGAGCAAAGCTTTAAAGGCGGTGAAACATCGGGATTAATACATCTCGATCACTACTTCTCACGCAATTACGCGATCTGCTATAAACAGACTCGGAATGCGTTGGATGGCGTCGAGAACTCGACCAAGTTTTCACCGTGGCTCGCATCAGGTTGTGTCTCACCAAAAACAATCTGCAGACACCTCACGCGATTTGAGTCGCATAATGGTTCCAATGATTCAACCTACTGGATCTATTTCGAGCTGTTGTGGCGAGAGTATTTTTATTGGAAGTGCATGTCGTTGAAGGCATCGTTATTTACAGGCTCATACACAAACCCCGTTATAGCAGAGAGTAGCACTCAATCGGCAAGCCTTAATTTTTCCAAATGGAAGAGCGGTAACACCAACTACCCGATTGTCGATGCATGTATGCGCCAACTTAATGCGACTGGCTACATGTCCAATCGCGGAAGGCAGTTAGCCGCAAGCTGTTTGATTTATGAGTTGGGCGTCGACTGGCGACACGGCGCGGCCTATTTCGAAAGCCAACTTGTCGACTATGACGTGGCATCTAATTGGGGAAATTGGGCGTATATCGCCGGGGCTCTCAATCAACCCGCCCGCAACAACCAGACGAAAAACCAATTACAACCTAAATCACGCCATTTTGATTTGGCCAAGCAGACTGAAATGTACGACCCAGACCATGCCTTCATCAATCAATGGTCAGGCGGTAACGCAGTCACAACAAGCCTCACAAACCAGGACGCATTATGAAATTTAAAACGGTACGACTTGTATTAGGAGACCAGCTAAATATAGAGCACTCATGGTTTCGACAGGTTAACGATGACGTTATTTACATCATTGCTGAGCTCAAACAAGAAACGGATTATGTCGCATCTCACATTCAAAAAGTGGCCGCGTTTTTCTGTGCGATGGGTTACTTCGCTGACGGACTCAAAGAACAAGGCCATCAAGTACTCCACCTCACTCTTGACGACACAACGCAATTTGAAAACCTAGATACACTTCTAAAGCACTATGTACACGAATTCGGCGCAGAGAAGTTTGAATATCAAAGGCCAGATGAATATCGCCTCTTAGAGCAGATGAACAAGCTCAAGCTCACCAATGCAACCAAAGGTTGTTGTGATACCGAACACTTCCTCTTTCCATTCGAGGAGATCGAACAACAGTTTCCAAAAGACAAACACATCATGATGGAACACTTCTATCGCCGAATGAGAAAGCGTTTCGACATTTTACTAGAAGACGGAAAGCCAGTTGGCGGCAAATGGAATTACGACGCGAACAATCGAAAGAAACTCAAGAAACAAGACATCGAAAACCTGCCTCAGCCTTTGATGTTTACCAATGACATAACAGACATTTTGCAGCGTATCGAGCGCCACCAAGTGCAAACCATTGGTCAAGTTAGCAGCCAATTATTATGGCCGGTGAACCGCGCACAAAGCTTGTCTTTGCTCGCCCATTTCTGCCAAGTTTGCTTACCGTTATTTGGGCAGTTTCAAGATGCGATGACGACAGAGCACGAATCTAAATGGAGCTTGTATCATAGCCGTATTTCGTTTTCGTTGAACAGTAAACTGTTGAGCCCTAAAGAAGTGATTGATGCAGCACTGTCGGCCCACCAATCATCCTGTCTTCGAGACAGTTCACCAGATAAACCAAGCATCGACATTGCACAGATCGAAGGGTTTGTACGCCAAATACTGGGGTGGCGTGAATACATACGCGCCGTCTATTGGGCGAACATGCCTGCTTACTCCAACAAAAACCAATACTCAGCAAACAACAACCTTCCCCATTACTTTTGGGATGGACAAACCAAGATGAACTGCATGAAGCATGCGATTGACCAGTCTCTTGAATTTGCTTACGCGCACCACATCCAAAGGTTAATGATCACTGGCAACTTCTGTTTAATCACGGGTATAGACCCTCACCAAGTAGACAGTTGGTACCTTGGTATTTACGTCGACGCGATTGAGTGGGTTGAAATGCCAAATACGCGAGGTATGGCACTGTTTGCGGATGGCGGGATCGTCGGAACCAAACCATACTCTGCCAGCGGTTCCTATATCAACCGCATGAGTGACTACTGCAAAGGCTGTCACTACAAGATAAAAGAACGCAGCGGCGAACAATCTTGCCCTTTCAATAGCTTGTATTGGCGCTTTATGAACCAACACCGCGATGCGTTAAACCGCAACCCACGCATGGGCATGTTATATCGCTCTTGGGACAACATGGACGAGCAATCACAACAAGCGATTCTCGATACCGCTGAGCAACGAATCACAAACTTGGAGAACTTATAATGGTGGAGCAACTCAGATTACACATATTAGTGGTCGGTGGGAGTGGCGGTATTGGTTTCGCTGTGGTTAAACACCTATTATCTGAGCTCTCTCGGTTTGATTTTCTTGATGTGCATGTAGACGCGACTTACCACTCTCAACAGCCGGAACTAGAAAACAATCGCTTGAGCTGGCACAAAGTCGACGCGACCAACGAAGCTGATATTAAGCGTTTGAGTTCTGAGTTTGAGCAACTTGATTGGTTGATCAACTGCGTGGGTATGCTCCACACTCCAGATCTTGGACCGGAGAAAAACTTGTCGTCCATCGACCCTGATTTTTTCCTCAAAAACATCTCTGTGAACACCCTACCGAGCTTATTATTGGCAAAGCACTTCACGCCGATTCTTAGAGCGAGTGACAATCCAAAATTTGCTGTGGTATCCGCAAAGGTAGGTAGCATTTCAGACAACAGATTAGGCGGTTGGTATAGCTATCGCTCATCGAAAGCAGCCCTCAACATGTTCATCAAAACCATGTCGATAGAATGGCAACGCACCATTAAGAAAGGCACCGTGTTGGCTCTGCACCCGGGCACGACAGACACCGCTCTGTCGAAGCCTTTTCAGACCAATGTCCCTGAAGGCAAGTTGTTCGAATCGAGCTATGTCGCCCATCAATTAGTCGATATCATTCGCACTGCCACACCGGACAAAAGTGGGCACTTCTACGCTTATGATGGCGAGCAGTTAAATTGGTAGTTGATACGAGTTGCCGTCTTTCGTTAGTGCTAAAAAAGAAAACCCAACAGAGTTGAGGCTCCATTGGGTTGTTTTTTGAAAGAACGCCTCAGTTTTTTAAGGCGTTTGGTTGATATCTAGCACAAGATCAAAACTGATGATCACGATTACTCAGCCCAATTGAACTTGCTGTCATCGACACCTTCTTTTTCTTCTTTCGCACGTTCACGTCGGTGTTGCTCTTCAGTTCGCGCAGCGTCTATCTCTTGCATGATGGCTTCGATATCAGCCAAGTCGTCCGTTTCCGTAAACTCACCCGTCAGCTTGCTGTCTGGCTTTAAGTCGCCTTTCTCGTACAGCGCCCACATTTCCTTGGCATACTCGGTTTTCGCCAATTCAGGAGCAAACTGAGCGTAATAATCACGGATGTTATTGATGTCACGAGCCAGCATCCACTCAGCGTTGTTGTTCGCCGAAGCGTCAACCGCTTGCGGTAGATCGATAATTACTGGGCCGTACTCATCCACCAATACGTTGAACTCAGACAAGTCACCATGGATCAAACCAACACACAGCATTTTAACTACGTAAGTCATCATCACGGCGTGGTCTTCGATCGCTTGCTCTGCTGACATCACGACATCGTTCAAACGTGGTGCAACATAACCATCATCGTCAGTGACCAGTTCCATAAGCAGCACGCCATCAAAGCAACCGTAAGGGACAGGCACACGTACGCCCGCTTCTGCCAGTTTGTATAAGGCATCCACTTCGGCACTCTGCCAAACCTTTTCTTGTTGTTCACGACCAAAGCCAGAGCCTTTTTCCATCGCTCGAGCACGGCGGCTATTTCGGACTTTTCGGCCTTCACGATACGCGGTCGCTTTTTTAAAGCTGCGTTGGCTAATTTCCTTATATACCTTAGCACAACGGATCGTATCGCCGCAGCGTACGATGTACACCGATGCTTCTTTGCCACTCATGAGTTGGCTTGTCACCTCGTCGACCAAACCATCGTCAACTAAAGGCTGTATTCTTTTAGGTATCTTCATGCCGCCTTTATACATCACTTATCTTACAGATAGAAATATTAACTTGAGAAATGAATGACGAAACGATTAAAGGATCATCAAAATGATGACAAAGGAAGGAAATATTAGAGTTAAGGGCTTTAGATCATGAGGAATGAGCTGATCTGTTCAAGAGTATGGGACTAAGATTTATTACGACGACAACGTTCTGAACAGTAGATCACGTCATCCCAACAGCGCTGCCATTTTTTACGCCATGCGAAAGGCTTTTGGCAAACAGGACATGTCTTAGTCGGTAAATGAGGCTTCTTGTGCATGGTCGTTTCCTTTTGGATGAGTCCACTTCCTGCGTTTACTGGAGATTCCCTATTACGCTCGTTTCTCACTTTAGGGAGTGACGGCTACTTTTTGAACGCTCCTGACTTTAAGGAGTGGCGGCGGAATGATTGATAACAGCCCCCGACTCCGTCATCCTCGAGAAGGAGGAACGACTGAGTCGGGGAACTGCTTCATCTAGCTCTGCTTCTATTTCTGCACTGATGGAAGATAGCTATACGCTAAGCGACAACCTTGTACTGCTTCTCCATCTCACTCACACCTAAGCCTGAGTGTTTTGTCACTTTAAGCTGAACGGGTACTCGCTCTTTCAATGCTTCAACGTGGCTAATCACACCAATCATTTTGCCTGATGCATTCAAGTTATCCAGCGCGTTTAGAGCAATGTCTAATGTCTCACTATCCAGCGTACCGAAACCTTCATCTAAGAACAGAGAATCAATACTGGTTTTGTAGCTCACAAGATCAGAAAGCGCTAATGCCAGCGCCAAGCTCACCAAAAAGCTTTCGCCGCCGGACAAAGTCTTAGTGTCACGCATAACATCGCCCTGCCAAGTGTCGAGCACTTGCAGTTCTAAACCATCGTCGGCTTTACGTTTTAGCTCGTAACGACCATGCAAACGTTGTAGCTGCTTGTTCGCAAGGTACACCAAGTTTTCCAACGTTAAACCTTGGGCAAACTTACGGAATTTATCGCCGTTCTTTGAGCCGATAAGTGAGTTAAGACGTGAGATATCATCAAACTCGACTTGTTGCTCGTCGATCTGTTTGAACAGATCTTGCTGATTACTTCGGTTCTGGCTATCCGTTTCAAGATTGGCAGAAATTGCACCGATCTTGGTTGCATGGCTTTGCTGTTCGTTTTGACACTCAGTCGTCGCTTCTTCAACTTGCTGCTGGTTTTGCTCTTGCCATGCTTTCGCATTTTCGTGATTTTGTAGATCCAGTTGCGCTGCTTTAGCTGTGTTCAACCTTGCTTGTGCACTGACAATCGCTTCATCTAAAGACTTCTTCAGGCTTTTAAGTTGAGTTCTAACCTCTTCATCTAACAACGCTGCTTCAAAATCAACCTCACCTTCAAATGGGCTAGCTTTCAGCGCTTCTAACCAAGCATTCGACGCTTGTGTGTAGCTCGATTGCTTACTGCCCAACTCGTCCGAGAAACCAGTGTGTTTGGTTTGCTCGGTTCGGTGTTCCAGTTCGCAGCGGTTAAGCACTAACTGAGCGGCATCAAATGCATTAACCGCTTCAGTGACTTTTTGCTTCATCGCATTGCTGGTGGCTTGAATGTCTTTGTCACCAAACAATTCTGTTCTTTCAGCCGTTAGACGAGTCAGTTCTAGCACTAGAGACTCACTCTCTTGCGACAGTGTCGCAAGCTCTTTCTCAACACTGCTTAGCTTGTCGTCTAAGGTTTTCAGTTCAGCATTTTGAGTAATCAGTTGCTTCTCAATGTCGGCCTGTTGCTGTTTGGTTTGCTGCCATGTGCTTGATGCCTGTGATTTCGCAGTAAACCAATCATCGATATGTTCAAGTTCAGGCGCTTCGATAGAAGTTTGAACAATGCTCTCTTTCAAAGCGATCCATTGCTGCTCTTTCGCTTGAATGATCTGAGTCACTTGCTCGTTTGCGACTTGGTTTTGCTTATTCAGATCCGCTAAGCGTTGCTCGGCCAACTCGAGATTAGACTGCGCCTTGTCAGCCATAACACTTACAGACAGGCGTTGTTTCTCAGCTTCGGCATAATGCGCTTTAGCATCACTCAACGCTTTGAGTTGCTGTGCGCTCTGACTTAGTTGAAGTTCACACTGCTGAGCAAAGGTTGCAACCGTAGCTTCATTGCCTAAATCGTTAATCGTTAGCAGCGCCAGTTCAGGAGCCGTGCCAACGAAATCCGATAAGCTCTGCTGAAGCTTGCCGACAACGCCTTGCCAATTCATTTGAGCCTGCTGAATATCCGCTTGCGCTCGCTGAATGTCATCGTTCAGCGCGGCAATCATAGGGGCAAGAGAATCTAACTGCTGACGATGCTCTTGGCCTTCTTTTTTGATAGCCGTTAGCTCTAGGTTTTCCGTTTCTTTTTGAGCAACCAAATTTGCAATATCTTGCGACTGTTCAATCGAATGCTCTGTTGAACCACACAATGGGCATTCAGATCCAGATTCTAGAGCTGCACGGTATTTTGCTAATTCGCCTTCTTGATCAATCAATCGCGTTAATCGCTCAAGCGAAGTCTCTTTCTCTTTATATCGCTCCACCAACACTTCACGTTCTTTCGAAAGCTTGTCGACCAACTGGGTGTTGGTTTGATGTGCCTGTGTTTTCGCGTGCAGCTGTTGCTGCGCATTTAGGAAGCCACGATTGATCTCAAGTAATGAGTGGGTATTGCGATTCCAAAACTCCAATAGATCTTTTTGCGCATTCAGCACCTGTTCACTGGTATCGCCTTGCAATGCTTCCCACTGTTGCTTCGCACTACTCTCTAGCACAACCAATTCAGCTAAAGTTTTGTCTTGCGTTGCTTTCGCGTCTTGCGCAGATTTGATGGTCTTTTGCTGAGCATCAACCGCAGACAAAGTTTGCTTCGCTGAGTTTAACTGTTCTGCATGCTGACGCTCTAGAGTACGAACTTGCTCAACTTTGGCTTGCCATTGACCTAGGTATTTTTCCAGATGTTGGTCAGCTTGATGTGTATTTAAATACTCAGTGCTGAGTTGATTTTGTTGCTTTAGTGCATCTATTTTTTGGGCTAACACGATCTGTTGATTACGCTGCTGCGTGTGTTGCTCGTTTAGCGTATTCGCTGCATTAACGGCCGCAGTTTGCTTATCTTTGAGTACGGCAATTTGGTTATCGAGCGGGCGCACGAGATCGATGATCTTCTCTTGATCTTGTTGCTCGTTTTTCGCCTGTTGGACAATCGCACTGCTTTGAGTCAATTTAGTTTGCGCGTCTTGCTTCTCTGCATCACGAACGGCAAGTAACTTGGTGCTGTTATCTAAGTGAGCTTGAGTGGTGTTTACCTCTTGTTCGCAACGCTTTAAATCTTTGTGCATTGGGCGCAGTTTTTCAGCCGGCTCACTGTTTGCCAAGCGCTCTAGTGAAGGTTGATTACGGTCTAATTCATCTAGAGCTGTTTTAAGATCACGCTCACTGGTCGCGATAGTTTGCTCAGCTTTAGTCACGTCTTTCCACCAGCTTAGATGCGCTTGCCACTCTTTTAACTGCTCCGCTAAACGCTTCTGCTCAACTTCTAGCATTTCACGCTCTGCGGTCAGCGCGTGTATTTGCTCTTCAGACAGTAAGCTCACACCTTCCGCTTTCGCTTTAAGGTGATTAAGCGACTCTTGACTCGATTTGAAATGATCGTAGATACGCTCTGAAATCAGGCTATAGACTTCGGTTCCCGTCAGCTCTTCAAGTAGCTCGGCACGGTCGTTAGCATTGGCATTTAAGAACGCCGCAAACTCACCCTGAGACAACATGATGGATTTGGTGAAGCGTGAAAAATCGAGACCGGTTACCTGCTCCACCAACTTGGTCTTCTTGGTCAGCATAGTCTCTAAGACTTTGTCGGTGTCCGCATCGGCAAATTCACACGTTGGCGTTTGTAATGCGCCATCGTGTTTTCCACGCGCTCGCTTTTGATGGAAGTTAGAACGGTACGTTTTGCCCTGCACTTCAAATTCCAGTTCAGCAAAACACTCACCCGTGCCACGTGTCATTAATTCATTGTTGCCTTTGGCAATGCTCTTCAAACGCGGTGTACGGTGGAACAATGCCAAACAAATCGCATCAAGAATGGTGGTTTTGCCCGCACCGGTTGGGCCAGTAATCGCAAACAGACCATTTTCTGCAAACGGTGATTGGGTAAAATCGAGCTTCCAACGCCCTTTCAAAGAGTTCAGGTTTTCAAATTCTAGGCTTAAAATCTTCATACTCGTTACTCTTCTACTTTGTTTGGTGCTTGAGCGCTTTCAGACACTTCGATCATTACTTGCTTAAACTTTACCGTCATTCTCTCTAAACGCGCTTTTTCAGAATCGGTTTCAAACTCTTCTAAGGCAATACGCTTGCTAAATACGTCCATCGGGCTCAGTTCAGATAAGGTTTCTGCCGACTCTTGCTCTAATGCTTGATTGCGACGTTCTCTTGCTCGGCGTAATTGAAGTACTTCCACATTCAAACCTTCGGTTAATGCGCGCACACGCTCTTGTAGATCCGACAAGTAATCTTGCGCTTGCACTTCTATCGATAACCACACGTTTTGTTCGCTATCTAAACCCATGTATTGGTTCAGCTGAGATTCAACCTCGCTCAAGTCACCTTTGATTTCGGCTAGGGGTTGGAACGTTGGAACTGGCAATTGAGAAATCGTGCGCTCACCTTCAACAAACTCAACTAGACATACCTGCTTTTGAGATTTAAGTTCATCAAAGCTTAATGGGATTGGAGAGCCTGAATAACGAATGTATTCACGCTTTGCCACCACTTGTGGGCGGTGGATATGACCAAGTGCAATATAATCGGCATCTGGGAAGCCATCAGCGGCGAAACCATCAAGGTTGCCGACATAGATGTCGCGTACCGAGTCCGATTGTTGAACCCCCATCGCCGTTAAATGACCAGTAGCGATGATCGGCATGTGCTCGCTGTTTGCAAACGTCGCGCGTTTAGCAACCGCCGCATCATAAACACTTTGGTAGTGCTGTTTGATTGCATCACCAAGTTGCTTCTGACGCTCAACGCCTGTGACACCTGCCTGACTGGTCAACACATCGCGTGGGCGAATAAAAGGAATGGCGCAAACCAGCGCTTCTACATCGCCATTTTTACCTTTTAGTTCGACAACCTGAGTCGCATGATCTTGGTTGGTATTAGGAATCACGTCTGCGCCCATGTATTTGAGCAGCTGTTGTGTCTCTTTAAGCACAGACACCGAATCGTGATTTCCACCTAACAACACCAATTGACAGCCGATCTTGTTCGAATCGACCACGAACTTGTTATACATCTCACGAGCGTAACTCGGCGGTGTGCTGGTATCAAAAATATCGCCAGCAACAATGATCGCGTCGATGTCGTTCTCTGTAACTTGCTCAAGTAACCATTGTAAAAACCGTTCATGTTCATTCTTACGGCTTTTATTGTAGAAGTTTTGGCCAAGGTGCCAATCGGACGTGTGAAGAATCTTCATTGCTGCTCACTGGAAGTCTGTAATACCTTTAATCTACCAAAATAGTCGAGATAATTCCCTTTTATAAGCTTGTGAAAACCAACTAATTTCAGGCTTTGGAGCAACTCCGCCCATAGCGTGACCAATCGTTATTTTTGACATAAAAAAACCGCTCAACGTTAGAGCGGTTATAGGTGTCCATGACATTAGCTGTAAGTTATTTCACAGGGGTCATTAAAAATTGTACGAAGCACCCAGAGTTACAGTGCTAAACGCGACATCACGACTTGCCAGTCTATTACCATTAGGGCCGAAGAATTCGATATTTACAGCGTCTGCTTGTGAGATCAAACGTAATGTTAGGTTTTCTACCGGCGTGTATTCAACACCAATACCGAAATGAAAGCCTAATTACGCGCAGCTAGACGATCAAAGATATTGCAATAGATGCCATGATCACGCCAACGACAAATTCCAACACCTTCCACGCTCTCGGGTTTTTAAACATTGGAGCCAAGAAGCGAGCGCCATATCCAAGTGAAAAGAAGAAAACGAATGACGCCGATACCGCCCCAGCGCCAAACAACATTTGATTCGGTTGATATTGGGTTGAGATAGAACCTAGCAGTACCACAGTATCCAAATACACATGCGGATTAAGCCAAGTGAACGCCAAACACATCGCAATCGCTTTGGTAAACGAGTCTTTGGTTTCAGCAGTGGCTTCTAAGGCGTGGTTTTCAGTAAATGCTGAACGGAAGCTTAAGAATGAATAGACACCCAAAAAGATAGCGCCACCATAACGGGCGAACTGCTCAATTTGTGGGAACTGCTTAACGATTGCGCCAAAGCCCGTCACGCCAAAGCTAATCAGTAAGGCGTCAGAAATGGCACATACAGCACAAACTGCCAATACGTGTTGGTTCTTAAGCCCTTGCTTTAAAACAAACGCATTTTGAGAGCCAATCGCAAGAATCAACGAAAGGCCAAGGGAGAAACCTGCAAAGTAAGTCGACACCTAAAGCTAGCCTCTTAACGCAATTCAATACGTATAAACTGGCTGTGCGGGTCCAACACATAATCAGCAAAGGGTTCACAGTAGCCGAAGCCAAACTTTTCATACAGGTTACGCGCAGCCTTAAAGTAGTCTTCTGAGCCGGTCTCTAAACTGATTGTTTGATACTGGCGGGCGGTTGCTGTGTCCAATACGTGCTGTAAAAGTTGGCTCGCAACACCTGACTTTCGAGCAAACTGTGAGGTTCTCATCGATTTGAGTTCAGCGTGTTGGGTATTCAACTCTTTAATGGCGACACACCCAAGCAGTTGGCTGCCTTTCCAAGCACTGAAAAAGGTAATTCCTGGTGACTTGAGCCCATCTCGATCCAGTGCATGGACACTTTCGGCTGGCGAAGTTGCGTACATATCAGCAAGATGCTCTTCAAGCAATTCAATGACTTCCCCACCCGACAAGTCATCCAGCTTAATTTCTATTGAAGCACTGCTTTCCAATGTTGTTCCATTTTCCATTGAATCCTGTGCATTTGTTTCTGGCTTCATTGTCTCACTCTCCTTGTTTAGTTCGCTTATTTTGCTTGAGTGATTTGGCTTTAATTACTAGGGCGTGTTGACCTTTCGAGGTTAAATTTTGTTCGAGATAAAAGCGTTTTAATCGCGGCGAGGGGGAAGTCGCCTAGTCATTCTAAGCAAATCTCCCTCAACAAAGAGTAAAGCGCTTTTAGCCGAACCCTTCGGGCAGCGTTTGCTGGTCATTTCTACTACGTTATCGACTTCTCATGTAGGCTAGCTACACATCAAAGCCTCTGCCTTGTATAAATACCCAGCAACTCGCTGCAAAAATCAGCTCGAAAGATCAACACGCCCTAATTACTTGCGAGTACGTTAGACTCAGGTTTATTGGCCGCTGCACCCACCTCATTCGTGATATTGAATAACGTGTAAGAGAGCGTAAGCGTATGTATCGATTCTGGAATATCTGGCTCAATGTAAAATATCAAACCCATTTCGACGCTCTTGTGCCCGTCCAATGGTTGCTGATTAAAGCAAAAGCATTCCATCTTGTTAAAATAGGTCGCTCCCATTCCCGGAGAAACCGATGGTACGGCTTGGCCAACCAGTGAAGCTCCAGAAAGGTTTCTGGCAATGTAGTTAGTTTGAACCACCTCGCCAGGATGAACCTCTAACACTCGAACCTCAGGCGAAAACTGCCATGGCATATCTGGCTTGATGTGGGACATGAATTCGACTCGAACCGTACGAGAGTAGTCTGGCTGCATTCCCTGAGGTTGCACCGCTGAAACAGTATTAGTTTTACCATTGATGCCTAAGGCCTCACACATCACATCGTAGAGCGGCACCAAAGCGAAACCGAAGCCAAACATCGCAACCACACTCAACACCAAGTAGCCCGTCAGCTTTTTGGTCGATCGCTTATTAGACAGGCGCTTAGGTTTCTTTTTATCTTGATTGGGATCGCTTTGCTTATCACTCATGGTTCTGCCCTCTAATCCACTTTCGGCGGATGAGTAAAGGTGTGGTGAGGCGCAGGGCTTGGTACTGTCCATTCAAGACCTTCAGCTCTATCCCAAGGCTTACTTGGCGCAGGCTCTCCCCCTCTTACGCACTTAATCGCTAGCCATAAGAAAATTAGCTGAGACAACCCAAACGCAAAACCACCAATCGACACGACTTGGTTAACGTCAGCAAACTGAATCGCATAATCAGGAATACGACGCGGCATACCCGCTAACCCTAAAAAGTGCATCGGGAAGAACAGTACATTGACTGAAATCACCGACGTCCAGAAATGCCACAGGCTGAGCTTGTGGTCGTACATATGTCCGGTCCACTTAGGCAGCCAATAATAGGCAGCAGCCATAATCGAGAACACGGCACCGGTTACCAGAACATAATGGAAGTGAGCCACCACAAAATAAGTATCGTGGTATTGGAAATCAGCTGGCACGATAGCGAGCATCAATCCAGATAACCCGCCAATCGTAAACAAAACAATGAAGGCAATCGCAAACGCATTGGTGTTTCAAAGGTCAAAGCACCCCGCCACATGGTCGCCACCCAGTTGAAGACTTTCACACCGGTCGGCACCGCTATCAACATGGTGCAATACATGAAGAACAGTTCGGCAAATACTGGCATACCCGTGGTGAACATGTGGTGTGCCCACACTAAGAAAGACAAGATGGCGATACTACAGGTCGCGTACACCATAGAGTGGTAACCAAACAAACACTTGCCACTAAAGGCTGGGATGATTGCCGAGACAATACCAAAAGACGGTAAGATCATGATGTACACTTCGGGGTGTCCAAAGAACCAGAATATGTGCTGGAACATAACGGGATCACCACCACCAGCCGCATCAAAGAAGCTTGTCCCAAAATATTTATCGGTCAATACCATGGTCACCGCCCCGGCGAGAACCGGCATCACGGCTATCAGCAAGAAAGCAGTAATTAACCAAGTCCACACGAACATAGGCAATTTGAACCATGTCATACCCGGTGCTCTCATGTTCACGATGGTCACGATGACGTTGATCGCCCCCATGATCGAACTGATCCCCATAATATGAACAGAGAACACAAACAGTGCCGTACTATCTGGGCCGTAAGTCGTTGAGAGCGGCGCGTAGAATGTCCAACCAAAACTCGGGCCGCCTCCCTCAGTAAACAGAGAACCAATTAGGATTAAGAAAGCAAAAGGCAAAATCCAGAAGCTGAGGTTGTTCATTCGTGGCAGCGCCATATCGGGAGCCCCGATCATCATAGGGATCATCCAGTTGGCGAGCCCCGTGAATGCAGGCATTACGGCACCGAACACCATGATCAAGCCGTGTACTGTGGTCATCTGATTAAAGAAATCAGGCTCAACAAGCTGCAGACCCGGTTGGAACAACTCAGCACGGATCACCATTGCCATCGCACCACCGGTTAAGAACATGGCAAAACTGAACCACAGATATAGCGTACCGATGTCTTTGTGATTGGTTGAATACAGCCAACGCGCCCACCCTTTTGGAGCGGCGTGAGAATCGTGATCATCCAGAGGTAAGTCATTGCTGTCCAATGTGCCTTCCACAGAATGACTTAAGGCCTGATCTTCTGCAGGCGCCGATTTCACCGGCTTATTAATTGGTGAACTCATAGCTGCTCCTTAGCATCATTTTGTGCATCATCCGTTGAGCTTTCAGAACTGCCTTCTTGCTTGGCCTTATAAGCGTTCACATCTGAAGCCTGAACAATATCGCCGGTGTCATTACCCCAAGCGTTTCGTTGATAAGTCACTACCGCTGCGATCTCTTTCTCAGTTAACTGATTATCGAACGCTTGCATCGCCGTACCGCCACGACCATAAACAATGGTGTCGATGTGAACATCCACATCACCAAGGGCAATAGGACTTCCTTTGATGGCAGGGAATGCTCCGGGAATGCCCTCACCGTTTGCTTGGTGACAAACCGCACATCGAGTTTTGTAAACCTCTTCACCGATGGTATTCAACTCCGCCAAGGAAAGTGACGCATCTAATGCATCTTTCGCGGCTTGTTGTTCAGCTATCGCTAATTCTTTCTGCTCCGCTAGCCATGCGTCAAACTCATCTTCTTCCATGGCGTGCACCACGATTGGCATGAAGCCATGGGCACGACCACACAACTCTGCACACTGCCCTCGGTAGACACCAGGCTCATCTATCTTAGTCCAAGCCTCATTGATAAAACCCGGAATGGTATCTTTCTTAACGGCGAATGCTGGCACCCACCATGAATGAATCACATCATCGGAAGTCATCAAGAAACGAACTTTACGGTCAACAGGCAGTACAAGCGGCTTATCAACTTCTAGCAAGTAATGCGCGCCTTTCACTTCGAGGCCTTCAATCTCTTTGTCACTGGTCGCTAGAAGGCTGAAAAATTCGACGTCTTCACCAAAATAGCTGTAATGCCATTTCCATTGTGAACCAGTGATTTTAACGGTCAGATCTGATTGGGAGGTATCTTCCATCGCGATCAAGGTTTTGGTGGCGGGTATCGCCATAGCGATGAGGATGATGATAGGGATGATGGTCCAAACAATTTCGACTTTCGTGCTTTCATGAAAATGGGCAGCAACTGCGCCCTTCGATTTCCTGTGCCTCAAAATCGAATAAAACATCACACCAAAAACAACAAAGGCAATCGCACAACAGATGTAGAAGATCAGCATATGAAGTTCATACACCTTACCACTGATCTCAGTGACGCCTTGAGTCATGTTGTAATCACTGCTTGCGTGCACTAAAGGCGATACTAAAAGCACAACAAAACTCTTCAAAAGCCACGCTAGCCTAACCAGTAATCTTTTCAAAAGAGCTCTCCTTATCCTTCCTAATTGGATACTTGCGACCTAAATGTCGTTGCGAGCTGGACAACATTCATTGTTATTCCGGCTACACATGAAAAGGCTGAATCTCAATCTACAACTCACATGGAAATGGCCTGTAAGCGGACTGCTGACCTCACATCACCTAAGAACTAATACAGTTCAAAAGCGTTGGAGGTTTCCATGAAAGATTCAAAAACGGCGAATTTGTTAAATTTTGTTATATTTATGTAAAAGGCTAGTTAGTGATATCCAATTGTTCAAGGTAAGTTTACTTACTAAACAGTCAATTATTTGAAGTGGCTTAATCTACGTGCCCTCTTGCCGTTGGAATTTATTTTATATCGAGTTTTACGATTGCTTTCATGGAAATGATAATCAATATCACTTAAATTAAATCAACAGTAAGTCATACAGACATTAAAAGGTTTAGTGATTATGCAAGATGCAATGAATTGGTTAGCGAGAGACCCAGACCCAAGAACTCGTGAAGAACTTCAACACCTCATCGATGAGGGAATGCACGACGAACTTGAAGACCGCTTTACCCAACGATTAGAGTTCGGAACAGCAGGGCTTAGAGGAAAAGTTGGATGCGGCCCAAATCGAATGAACCGTTTAGTCATACAGGAAACAGCAACCGGGCTCGGCCACTACTTAATCGAACATGTCGCCAATGCGACCATCCGCGGTGTGGTCGTCGGTTATGACGGCCGTTTAGATTCCAAGCAGTTCGCGATTGATACCGCTTCCGTGCTCACGGCTTTAGGCATTAAGGTTTACCTAACCTCGAATGTCGCAGCGACCCCTATCGTTGCCTTTGGTATTGAACACTTCAACGCCGCCGCTGCCGTTGTGGTGACGGCCAGCCACAACCCACCGGAATACAATGGTTTCAAAGTGTACTGGGAGAATGGCGCTCAAATCATTCCTCCTCACGATGCAGGTATTGCCGCTGAAATCGATATCGCATCAACCAAGCCGCTCCCTTTAATGAGCCTAAGTGACGCTGAAACGCAAGGAAAGTTGGTGTGGTTAACTGAAGGCTATTATCAAACCTACCGCGCTGCGATCAATCAGAGCCCATACGTGAGTAAAGAGATCGAATCGGCGAACACCACTATCACCTATACCGCAATGCATGGTGTGGGCGCACAAATGGCTGAGGATCTACTTCATGATTCTGGTTTCCATAAGGTATTCAGCGTTGCCGAACAAAGAGAGCCCGATGGTCATTTCCCGACGGTCAACTTCCCGAATCCGGAAGAAAAAGGCGCAATGGATCTGGTGGTTAACTTAGCAAAAAGTGTCGATGCCGACATTGCTTGTGCCAATGACCCAGATGCAGACCGATTTGCGGTTGCAGTGAGAACAGATGATGGCTCATACAAAATGCTAACAGGTGACCAAGTCGGCGTGCTATTCGCTCATTATCTAATCTCAAAGCCGCATACCAAAAACCAATTAGTTGGTAACAGTATCGTATCTTCAACTTTGCTTGAAAAAGTGGCTCAATCTCATGGCGCGACTTATTTCCAAACGCTGACAGGTTTTAAATGGTTAGCGAATATTGGCATGCAATTAGAAGATGAGCAGAACGAGTTCTTGTTCGCCTATGAAGAAGCGTTAGGCTACACAATTGGTACTCAGGTACGAGACAAAGATGGGCTATCGGCTATTGTCGTGTTTGCTCAATTGGTTGAGGAGTTAAGATCTCAAGGCCGAACGGTTTGGGATCTTCTCGCTCAGATTTCATTTGAACATGGTGTTCATACCAACGCTCAACGAAGTATTGCCCTGGACCCAGATTCACCATCGATTGGTTCTAAGCTCCGCTCGGCACAGCCTAAAGCAATCAACGGTGTCGCTATCTCTGTGATTGAAGATCTGCAGTCTTCTTTACGCTTCGTCATTGGAGGCAATACGGAAGCCATTAACCTGCCTGCAAGTGACGTACTCATCTATCACCTCGAGGATGATTCACGCATTATCGTAAGACCTTCAGGCACAGAGCCAAAAGTGAAAGTCTATTATGAAACGGTGACAAAGTTTGAAGGGACAGAAACCTATGACGACACTCGCCTACGCGGTGAGCAGTACATGGAGAAGCTGATTGAACAGCATCAACAAGAGTTAAATTCATAGCAGTTAGCGCGTTCAACATGTAACGGTTAAATATAAAAATGGACGCTCGAAGCGTCCATTTTTGTCTCAGCGGCTAACCACGAGAAGATGTTTGATTTGATTCGTCTACGAAGTAAAGAAAGACGACAACATCCAGATAGCCAATACGATGAAGACTCCACCCATCACTTTCTGTTGATAGGTTCGAAACTTTGCGTTTTCTACGAGAGACTTACCAATCGTACCCACTAAAGCCACCAGCAAAAAGTTGAACGTTAAGCCAAGAACATTCAGTAATAAACCCAGAACCAGCATCTGCTGACCGGAAGTCGCTTCAATATTCGTCGACACAAACTGTGGTAAGAACATCACAAAGAAAACCAAGGCTTTAGGGTTAAGCAGGTTACTGATTAACGCTCTCTGATAGTACGCTTTTGCTGCAAAGTTATCGCTTAACTCAGGCGCGCTACCTTGTTCTGTTCGAAGGCAATCCCAGCCCATTTTCAATAAATAGGTTCCACCTAACAGATGAAGAGCTTTTAGAGCCACTGGGCTCATCGCAATCAATGCCGAAACACCCATCGCCGCCAATACTGTCAGAATGATTCCAGAAGTCGCATTACCTAAACTTGCAAACACACCAACCTTGCGGCCATAACTCATACTTGAGCTCGCGATGAGTAACATATCAGGGCCAGGCAAAAGGAGAAGTGCAACAACGGCTGTCAGGTAAACAGGTAAGATGGCTAAGTCGATCATGGGTTTCAGTATTGATAAAAACGGAGGCGGATTTTATATCAATTACCAACACCCTTCCAGATGCAATCAGTTGCTTGGCGTTTATTTATTCGAATTAAAAACCAACTTTAATCACTAAAACCAATTTATTAACTAAACATAGCGTATTAATTAACTCGCTACCCACTCAATCTCAATCAATGTCGTGTCACCACACTTTAGGCGACCAAGAAAGATATCACCTCGATGCACCTCGCCAACACCTTTGGGTGTGCCTGTCATGACAACATCACCATCAAGCAAGGTCGTGTAAGAAGATAACTCTTCGAGGATAGTTTGTGGGGAATATAGCATCTGCTGAACGTGGCCTTTTTGAACGCGAACACAGTTAATAAACAGCTCCAGATTTAAGTCTGTGAGATCTAGATTATCTGTTGGAACAAAGCGACTAAACACGGCTGAACCATCAAACGCTTTAGCGCGTTCCCAAGGTAGGCCTTTCGCTTTTAAGCTACTTTGCAATTCACGTTTGGTAAGATCTAATCCTAAACCTACCGCTGAGTATTGACCGTTTTCAACGATGAAACAGATTTCGGCTTCGTAGTGCAGCGCTTCTTGATGAAAAGAAGACAGAGATGACGTAACACTGGTACTCGGTTTATTGAAAACCACCATAGAGTCTGGGATTGCGTTATTGAGTTCTTCGATGTGATCGACATAGTTACGCCCAACACACAGCACCTTAGTTGGGGTTGCTGTTCGTCTCGAATTCATCAGCTGTTCCTGATCGACAACACTGCTCATAGTTTATCCCTGAACTATCTTTTTGGAGTGGAGAGTTTAACGCATCATAAAATGAGAGTCTTCGACAAGATGGTCACCAATATCTAAATTCTGATCTTTAGCTCAATTAAATGATTTAAATACTTTTATCCGAAGATCGCGACATATAAGAACTGATGACAAGAGCCATAGCTTCGTAGATCATAGTTACGTAGACAAAATGAATAGCAGGGAAACATGAAGGAAAAGCTAAAACAATACGTATAGAACGAAAGAAGCCCTCTCAAACCAAAAGGCTGGAGAGGGCTTAGCATGGTGTCTAGGACAGTATCCGAAAAGGTAAATTTAAGGAGTAAACACTATGCTAAATAAGTCCGCGACTTATAGGTAGTAACGAGCACCAAGTAGCCATTGGTCGTCAGCTTTTTCTTTGTACACGCCAGAACCTTGTAGGTCGAACTGGTAACCAGCAAAGCCTACGAACTGAGATGTGAAGTTGTATTCAGCTTGTAGAGCAGTCGTGCTGTAGACAGTTTCGCTCATCTTGTCGTCTTCTACAGCTTCGTAGTTAACGCTTAGGTTAAGGCTATTTGAAAGTGCGTAAGAAGCTAGTAATTCAATAGCAACTGACTCTTCAAGAATCTGGTTATTACCAGAGTTCATGTAGTTGTTCATTGCGTAAACACCAGCAAGGTAAAGACCTTCAGCGCCGTATGAACCGTAAGTAGCACTTACTACGTGTGAATCAGCAGTTTGTGAACCAGCAAGTGCGTAGTCTACGTCACCTGTGTTGTACGCGTAGTTTGCAGTGAAATCAGCAATTGCGTAGTTCAATGCAACTTGACCACGGTTACCGTATGTAGTTGCGCCATCAATCTTACGACCTTGCCATGCAACTGCAGCGCTTAGAGAACCTGCGTTGCCGAAATCGATAGCGTTACCGTAGCTCACCATCTCTTCACCACGACCAGTACCTAGGTTACCGTGGTCTTCGTAGATGAAGTCATTCGCGAATGCGATTGGCATATCTGCTACGCCAGCAACGTTGTAGTAAGGTGCCCATTGAGTACCTACTGCTGCACGACCGTAATCGTCGTGAGAAAGACCAACGTAGCCAAGACGAGTTGTGAATGACTCTTCACCACCGTCAAGCATGTTTAGCGCCCATTCACCTTTAGCGTCAGCAGTAAAGCCGTTGCCAAGCTCGTGAGTTGCACCGAAGTTGATACGTGGAGAAACAGACTCTACACCGATGTCATCGCTGTTTTGACGGTCATCACTGTTTACGTCACCAACTGCAACTGAAACGTGGCCGCCAACTGAGAATGTTGTGCCGTCTTCGTTGTAAAGTTCTACTGCAACTGCCTGTGTACCAAATACTGCACCAGAAATTGCTAGCGCTAAAAGTTTCTTATTCATTGTCATATCCATTATGTAACTGGGTGAGTTATTCACTAACAACCTCGTGCTTACGGAGAAGTTGTTACCTGCATTTAACAAGTAGCGAAACCCTAATATACGAATGACAAGAAAGTTGCATTAAAATATATAAAATAAAAAAAATTGCACCATAAAAAACAAAAAATCATTTAAAAACAAGTAGATAACCCGAAAATAACTGGTAATTCTTTTCATTCTTTGAGATAATCATTTTGATTGTTTTTGATTTTATAATCACTAAAAACGCATTAAAAATCCAAATCCAAGATAACTCATCAGACCATCTAGAGGTGAACCTTTAACCTTGAAATATTTTGTAACACATAGAACTCAACTGAAATATTTAGTTTTGCGAAACAAATCCCAATTTGAGCTAGGAAAATCGCTCAATAGAAAGTTCATTAGAGAAAAAACAAAAAAAGGGCAACCAATCAGCGACTGGTTGCCCTTCATAACTCATCATTGGACTCTTATTTGAAGCAAACCTCAGCCCAACGAGCTAAACCTGCGGTTACTGAACCGAAGTAATTACCACTCACAATAGGCACATTCGGTACAGCTTGTTGTACCGCTTCTCGAAGGATAGGCGAACGTGCAGAACCACCCGTCATGTAGATGACATCTGGCTTTTTCTGGCCTTGTTGAATCGCTTCTTTAACCAACTCAATCATTTTAGACTTTGGTGTTTCAATCGCTTCAACCATCTGTTCGATTGAGATATCCACCTCGACCAGTTCGGAGGCAACATTAATCGCAGCACGATATTGAGAGGATTCTGCTAGCGCAATCTTGGCTTCTTCCGCTCTACGCACAATACCGTAGCCCAAAGTGTCATGATAAACCTTCATCAAACGTTCTAGCTTTTGAGGCTCTGACGCTTCTTTGCGAAGTAATTTCAATGCTGTTAGGTTTTCTCTTGAATAGAAATTCTTTTGAGCTTCAACATTATTAATCGCAATTGGATTCCAGAATTGAGTCAGTGGCATATCGATACCCGAAATGCCTTTGCTGCCCATACCAAAAGGCGACATCAGTTGTTTAAAAGCAAGGTAGATATCGAGGTCATTTCCTCCTACCCTTTGCCCGCTGTGCGCAAGTAAACTCTGAGTACGATCTGCCTTCCCAGACCAACTTGGTCCCATTTCTAATAATGAGCAATCGGTGGTACCACCGCCGATATCCACAACCAATACCGTTTGGTTTTCAGTTAAGGTGCTTTCATAATCAAGACCTGCGGCTACTGGCTCAAATTGAAACGCAATATCAAGAAAGCCTGCACGCTTAGCTGCACGAGTGAGGATGTCTTCAGCTTGTCTGTTCGCCTCTTCACCACCTCGACCGTGGAAGTTAATTGGGCGACCGATGACAGCTTGCTTGATCTGCTCTTGAGTCGTGCGCTCAGCTTGGTGTTTAATATTTGCCATCATGGCGCACACTAAATCTTCGAAGAAACTCACCTGAACATCATGCAACCCACTTGCGCCAAGGAAAGACTTAGGAGACTTAACATAATAAACATCACGAGGGTCTTCTAAGTATAAGTCCAATGCAGCCTGACCAAATGCCATGTCTTCTGGTACTAGGTCGATGCTCTCTTCTCTGTTCTGCGCAATAGCACGTCGTAGTACTTGCTCACCGATCGCATCACTCGGCTTGATATTCAAGTGGCGGAAGAGGTGTTCAGAAACACTCTCACGGGTAGGCGCAAACACGGTTGAGGGAATATAGTGGTTGTTACCTTCGAGCGGTAACAGGCTTGGCTCTCCATTAACCATCGCCGCGACAGAACAGTTCGCTGTTCCATAATCAAATCCAATAAACATAATATCCCCCACTCAACAAAAGGGGCGAGATGCTACATGAAAAGCCTAAAAATTACGAGGTCATTTCTAAATTTAACTGAGTAATTTCTTAGCCTAACGGCTCTTCAAGAAGAAACAAATATGCTACATTTCAGCCCAAATGAATCACAGGTTAGATAAATGAAAACACCTTGCCGAGCGGCTTGTAAAAATAATGGCGGAATGTGTAGTGGCTGCTTTCGAACAATGGATGAGATTATAGGCTGGAAAGGCTTATCTGAAAACGAACGAACGTCAGTCATGGATAACCTTAGTGGCGAGAGTTCGACTCACCAATGTCCACAGTGTAATGAGCTAGCTCAATGCGATATCAGTGCGGGCAAAGAGACGTGTTGGTGTTTTGACCTAGAAAAACGAGATACTAGCGATATTCCAAAGGCTGGAGCATGTCTATGCCGCAAGTGCTTGTCTGCCCTGCCTGTTCAGTAGTTTAGAACCTATTCAGCTCGTTACTAGTTAACAAGTTACAAGCTGGTTCAACGCAGACAAAAAAGCGAGAGGTTATTTTCTCGCTTCAAAATACTGAGATTAAGTTTCGACCTGATAGCTACCTGGTTAGTGTCTACTTCGCTTTTGCAACCAGCGCAGGCTGAGAAAACTGGATACCATTCCAGCCATGAACCATAAAGTTACGAATATTTTGATGGTCGCTGTTCTCAGGAAAACCTAGCACGTCGTTACGATAAAATTGACCAAAACAAGCAAGAGTTTGCTCTGCTGATAGGCCTTGCTCTAATCCAAAAGCAAAAATCTTACACGAACCATTATTCTGCCCTGCTGCATTCACGACCTCACCATTGCGAAATTCGCGCTCACAAAAATCATAGTGAGCTTCGATCACTTGCATTGTATCTTCAAATTGCACGGCTTCTGGCGTTTCAGCCAGAGTATTCAATAAGGTTTCCAGTTCCATTTACTATTTCTCCATCAAGTATATATCTGTCAGCAGTGTATCTTGTTTTACGACAAGAGTAAGCCGTTGTTTACTTGAGATAACGATTCATTTTTTGTTGTACGCTGCTAATTACTTCAATGAAACTAATGACATAGTTTTATCAGGACGTTATATTATTTTATCAAACGATTAACATTGTTCAGTAACGAATATGCATAAAGATAAAAACTTAGAACTGTTCAGATACCTAAAGCCAGGTACAAAAACAGCAGGTGTATTGGAATTTGGCCCAGACGACTCAATCCAGATCAGTACACTTTATATCGGACACAAAGAAGATCAGTACCTTATCCTTGAGCTTTCACAAAAAGCGACAGAAGCACTGACGCTGAGAAAGCTAACAAACATTGATATTATTGTTCGTGCGATTACCGACACCGAACTTGGGCACATTGTGGCGTTCAAAACCAATATACTGGCTCATATCATCTCACCGGCCCACCTTATCTTCCTTCGCCCACCCTCAAACTTTGCAACCAAGCCTATTCGTGAGCACGAAAGGTATAAAGTACGTCTCAGCTGTGAAGTCACTTTTGATACCTTGTCGCTGGATGCCACACTGGTCGACTTTTCAGCGTCAGGGTGCGGTATCTATCTTACCCAGCAATCAGATATTGATGTCGGCTGGAAGATAAAAGTTAATTCTGACTTAAATGAGTACTTAGATGACGATCTTGTCTACAAGGTGGTAAGTAAGAAAAGGCAAAGACAAGGCTGGCTGCTAGGTATCCAATTTCCTGAACACCTAGATATGAGTGATGAGTTGAAAACGTTGTTATTGGAACAAGCCTTTGTCTCAGGATCTATATAAAGACAGACTCGATATAAAAACAGGTTCTATATAAATATATACTCATCAGGATTTGTGTGGCGACAACAAGTTAGCCACGCCTCTTCAATAGAGTCCGTTTAAGAGCGCTAAGTTAAAACCTAGTGCTCTGTGTCATTCCAGTATGAGTTTTTAAAATGAACAAACGCTTGGTGCAGCGACTCTTCTTTAATCGGTTTTACAATCACGTAATTCGCCCCTGCGGCCATAAAGCTGTCTCTAGTTGACTCTTGAGCATCTGCGGTACACGCATAAATAGGGGCAGACACACCAATTTCACCTCTTAGTTGCTGAGTGGTTTCAACACCACCAAGATTAGGGAGCTGGTTATCCATCAAGATCAAGTCATAGGTAATCGTCTTAGCCATCTCTATCGCTTCTAAGCCATCTTTTGCCCAAGTGACGACCATGCCATATTTCTTACAGAAAGCCTGAGCAATAAAGGCATTGGTGTGATTGTCTTCCACCAGCAACACATTCAAAGGTCGACTAAACAACGCCTCTGGCTCAACTTCAGCTTGTTGCTTAGCATCGACTAATAGCGGCTTGGCGTGTACGACCACTGGAATTTCTATCGTGAACTCTGAGCCTTGACCTATCACGCTGCGGACTTGAATGTCCCCTTCTAGCATATCGACCAGATTTTTTACAATTGTAAGTCCTAAACCAGTGCCACCATATTCACGAGTGGTGGTCTCTTCGGCTTGAACAAAGGGTTCAAAAACAGCATCAATTTTACTTTCATCAATACCAATTCCGGAATCTTGCACTCGCACGATTAAGCTGGCGTGATCGGAGTTAAAGATGCTCTCGAGCTCAAAGCTGACGGAGATACCGCCTTGATGAGTGAATTTAAAAGCATTACTCAACAGATTAAACATGATCTGATTGAGGCGTACTTGGTCGGTATTGATTTCAATGTCATCAACCAAGTGATTCACAATGGTAAATTCGACGGATTTATCTTCACACAGCGGTCGATAGATGCTGTCTAAAGTATTAACTAACTCCCCTAAACGGAAGTCTTTCTTTTGAATATTAAACTGCCCTTGCTCAATTTTTGAGAAGTCCAAGATATCGTTAAGTACCGCCAGTAAATGTTCCGCACTATTACACAGTACATCCACCTGCTCGCGATTATCTTCATTGTGCATAGAGCGCTTCAGCAGCTGAGACACACCGAGAATACCGTTGAGCGGCGTGCGAATCTCGTGACTCATCTTAGCTAGGAAGTCTGCTCGCACATTCGCAAGATGCTCAGCTTCTTCTCTTGCTCGATCAGCCTGTCTTTCCGCCTCGATAAGCTTAGTAATATCTTGCCCTTGTACCACCACTCCTGTGATGCCGTGTTCCACGCGAATAGCAGACATGTTCCAACGAAACACCTTTTCACCAATGGGTACGTTAATACCCGTCAGTTTAGAACCCTGAACCACCATTTGAATATTAGGCAGCATTCGATGCTCAAACTCTTGGGCAATTGGACCATAATTGTCATCAGCATCGAACAACGCCATGCGAGCGGCGGGGTTCATCTGAATCAAATCGCCTTTTTCAGACCAAACTAAGATAGGCGAATGAGCAAAGTTAAAGAGATCTTGGAATTTTTGATTCTGTTCAGATAAGCGCTCAAAGGTGTCTTCAAGAGTACAACCAATATGATGAAATTCGAAAATGTTAGAGCCATCGAACTTGTTGTACTCTTCGCTAGCACTTGCCGAACGAGTAAAGTCCATTAGCTTATCAAGCTCGGCTGAGACTCTCTTTTGAATCCAAGTTCGAGCAAAAAAAGACATCAATATGATCACCACAATCACCACGATGATCGCACGCTGATAATTCTCTTCTAACGCAATGAAATTATTATTTTTTTGAACAGCTCGAATGATTAAAGGAGTTTCAACAGCATTAATCTTAATGGTTGCGATGGTAACGAAATGACGCGGCAACTGTTCGTACATTTGGTAATTGAGGATGTCAGTAATGGTGTAGCTTTCATCACCACTGAATGTCGATGTCACCGGTGTACCGTGCGCTTCAATCACGATATTTTCGCTATTACTGCCCTGTTGGATTGACTCAGCCAAAGAGAAGTTGTTATCAAGCACAATGGCGATATAGAGTTGACCAAGGACTTCCCCAGTAGCGTTATCAACAATAGGGGTACGGCGAGCCAACAAGTGACGCTTACCTATATCTGTCCTCAGTTTAATAAAATGCCAATTACTGCTGAACGAAACCTCATCAGAAATATGCTTTAAGTTGGACTCATCCAAACCATAAAATTGACTGTTGCCGTCTTCCCAAGCCAAACCATCGTGGGTTGAGACAAAGCGTAAATCTGGTGCATGATCCGGTTCACGTTGGTCAACACCAAAGAAAAAGTAGCTCAGAGTCTCGTCATTGCCCGTATCAAAATACTCTCTGAGAGTTTCACTGTGTGAGCTACTGTCTTGATGGATTTGCAGCACCGACAAACGATAATCAAACATGTTTTGGATCAGGCTTGAGGTTTGCTGAACCGTTCGATTCGTCTCTTGCTGTACGATATTACTGCTGGTTTCATAATTATGAATAAGCACGCCAAGTGCCATCACGCCTATCACCAAAATAACGATACGCGTAATGAGTCTAGCTAAAGTGTTTCTAGGTGTACTGGCATAGCTTTTCTTCATTAGTGACCTGAGTACCTAAATGCTCGCTGTTTAAGTTCTGAAATACGTTCTGGGGAATCTTCCTTGGTGACAATTTCAAATTCACCAGAGTAAACGGTAGGCACTTCCAAACCGGCTAGATCCCACTTGATCGCCTCTGCCATTGCAATGCCTGTATCGTCGTTCATACGCATGACAGTAACATTTAGGTCGCCCCTTGCAATGGCTTCAAGTTCAGCAGAGCCGCCTCCCCAGCCATTCACTAAGATGTCTTGGCCCGATTCACGAATCGCTTCCATTGCACCGAGAGCGACATCCGTTGAACATGCATAGATAAAGTCTAGATCCTTATCGTTCTCTATGCTGATTTTAGCCGCTTGGTAACCACTGTCTTTGTTTGATTTTGTGTAAAACGAAGACTTAAGGGTAAAGTTCGTATCCGTATTCACTTCATGGATAAAAGTATCTCCACGCGCATCACTGATATAACCTTGTGAGTAATATAAAACAGAATACTTACTGTCTGGTTGGCTTACTTGTTTAAAATAGTCCGCCAGTTTTAAGCTGCCTGTCGCATGATCAAAACCCACGTACATAAGTGGCTGTCTATCCGCCCAGGCACGAACTGGCGTTGTGATGTTTTGAAGAATCAGCTTGGTGTCTGTAGAGGTCAATACATGCTCAATAAACTTGCGGTGGCGTGTGGTGTCTAGCGTGAAAATCAAATAATCCGTCTTATTCTCAATGGCTTCTTGCAGTGAAATGCTCTGCTGCGTGAGGTCGGCATTAATACGGGTAAATACTTGATTTATTTGATAGCGAATTTTCAGCCTATCGAGACGCTTCTCAAAAGCTTGAATATTACGAACCCAGTAATCCGAGATCTGTTGACCCGGATACACCACGGAAATCGTGATCGGCTCATCTTGCATTCTTCTTAATGGCACAGGGTGATTTTGTACAGCCTCGACCATTTTATCAGTCAATGCTTTTTGTTCTGGAAAAGTGGAAAGATAATCTTGGTATTCCCAGTATCCATTAAGGACATGGGTACCATGGGAGAGAGCGGACGCAGAAAATACGGCAAGTCCAAACAACATCAGTAAACGTTTCATATTTTTCTCGTTTTGTATGAGCTACTTTGGCTCATTTTTTAACCTAGCATGACACCATCTCTTTGTATGGCTAATGGATATTATGTAGGACAACGATGATAAATGATAGCGTCTAACACTAATTGGAACGACATTCTAAATGAGCAATATATTAATTTGGAATGGAGATTAAGAACGACCAGTTCAATCATGATTTCAGCCCATTCACATTAGAATCAATTAACCTTTAAATTCAAAAGCTTAGATTGATTTATTATAGTCCTTTACATTATTAAGATTTAATCAATAACAAACATTTTGGCTATGAATTATGAGACTTCGATATATTGAATTTTGTCTTTTTGCCACTCAATAATCAGTTTGAGTGATACCAGTTTTTCTTTGCGGGATTTGGGCAATTGCTTAATCGCATATTCGGTTTTCAATGCTTCACTTTTTGAGCCAACATCAAAACTCCAAACCAGCTTTAGCGGGCCTTTACCTTTTAAAGCTTTGGCGCCTTTACCGGTTTGATGTTGTTCAAATCGACGTTCTAGATTGTTCGTCACGCCACAATAAAGGGCATTGTGACGATTGCGGATCAAGTACACGACCCAATCCGCATTTTTATCAGCATCTGACATTTAAAGCAGTGATTCAACCAGAGCCTTAAGCTCTGCCACTTCTGCTCGTAGGCTTGCAACTTCAGACTCAAGCTCTTCAAACTTTTCACTCGTTGCAGAGGGGGCAGCCGCACTTACTGATGCCGTCGCAAACGCTTCAACATCCACTTCACCGCTCAACAAGTGCTGGTAGCGTGATTCACGTTTACCCGCTTCGCGTGGCAGCTTCACAACCAAGGCACCTGCTTCTCTTGCAGCGAGTTTGTCTAATGTTGCTTCGACTTCTTTCACATCACTAAAGTTTGCAAGGCGACCCGTTCGAGTACGAAGTTCACCAGGCGTTTGCGCGCCGCGCAGTAACATACAGCAAATGATTGCACGCTCTTGCTCTGTAAATTGCAGATCACCGAACTCAGTGTTGCAGAAACGATGCTGATACTTATTAACACGGCTATTGAAGCTGCTCTCATCACTCACCATGCGACGTCCGATTAAACCATCAACCGCATCTAAAACATCTGACTCAGAAAGAGAGAGAACAGGTTCACGGTTACTCTTTTGATTACATGCCGTGGTTAAACTGTTCAGTGTCAGTGGGTAATGATCGGGAGTAGTGACTTCTTTTTCGATCAAACAACCGATAATTCTCGCTTCAATTGGGGAAAGTACTGTGTTCATCGTTTTTCCTTTTTATTATTTTGATAATTCCATCTCAACACCTAACAATGCAGTAACTAGTGTTCAGACAAAATTGGTACTCGTTTCTTTCTGCCCTGTTCATCAATCATTATGATCTTAGAACGGTTTAGCTCTATTTCCACGACTTCCAAATAAGTACGCTCTTGTACATACGCATCACGAAGCTTGTTTTGTTCTGCTGAAGATTCAGTGACATTGTCGTCCAATTCTTCGTTTTCCAATTGTTGTTGATTCATTTCACATTTCGTATCAATGCAGTATCTACATGGGATACTAACTTGAACGGTAAGATAAAAACAATCACACATCAGCGAGAGTGACGAATAATTAAACAACCTTACTTTTGCTTTGATCTAAAGACTGTTACATCATCAATTGATGTGCTTTAATCAGAACCAGACAACGTATTTGACGAATAGGAAAAGGAATCTATGAGCAGCGTATTTGAAATTGTTAACCAAGCACGACGTAAGAACAAACTTAAGCGTGAACTTTTAGACAACGAAAAGAAAGTTCGTGACAACCGCAAGCGTGTCGACCTTCTTGATAACCTACTTGATTACATCAAGCCAGAGATGACTCACGACGAAATCCTAGGCATTATCAAAAATATGAAAGCTGACTACGAAGACCGTGTTGATGACCACATCATCAAGAGCGCTGAGATTTCTAAAGCTCGCCGTGACATCAGCCGTCGCATTCGTGAACTGACAGAAGAAGACAAGCAAACTCAAGGTAAGAAGTAATCTAACCTCGCTAATTTACTTGTAACAATGTTAGTAACCCACTCTTAGTAGTGGGTTTTTTTGTACCTAAACTCCAGCGTCTATACTTAAGCGTCTAAACCTAACCATCTAGACTTAAGCGTACCTAAGCAAAATGAATGAAACTCAACAGCAGTATCAAACTAAATAACGAGTGTACACTAGCGATGGAGAGACTTTATGTACGGAAGTATTCTGATTACCTTGGCGTTATCAACGACACAACCTTACCCTGAAAAATTTGAGAAACTTTATACCGAAGAAACCGAAATCACTTATGACGATCTCGTGGTCGATGTTCATGGCTACAAGGTTCCGACCCGATCAGCATTTCGAGGTTGGATGCTCCTCAATCACGCTCAAGACCAAGTGAGAGCGATCGGACAACAACTCAAGGACAATGGCGTCACTCAGAGCATGCCTCTGCATCTCGTTCTATTGCAAGGGACGGATTGGGCAATGAGTAATACAACCTTGTTTACCCTCCCAAATAAGAAACATGTGCCAAACATGATCAATACCCTGAAGTACATACAACAATATATTGAGCCTGAAATCGGTGTTGTTATCCCTGTGTCCGGAGAGCGAACCAATATCTACAATCAACAAGCTGGTGGTGCACTGCGAAGTAAACACTTGGAATTCTGCGCCTTAGACTTAGTTCCTGCGAATAATATTACTCGCGAAGATCTACACGTGAAACTTAAAAAGGTTCATGCTGAATTTGGGCAAAAAAATAACGTTGGGCTGGGGTTGTATTCTGGTGTTCGATTCCACATCGATACTTGCGGATTTAGACAGTGGTAACTACACCACAGAGTCATAAAGACATGACAGCTAATAAAGTCATTATGACTCACACAGTTAACAGAAAACTTTAACCATTTGATTTAATGATTAAATTAAAACTGGAACGCTAATTGCTATTAATAACAAGTATCATAATTATTAATAGCAATTAGGAATTCAATATGAAGATGATGACTCAACGCTTTCAAACTCTGCTTTCTGTTTCAAACTTCAGTCTAGCTATCACAACCTTGTTTATGCTTCTCAGTATTATCGTTGCTTATCCAATGGCCGATCACTTCTCACTGCCAATTCAAATCGTCGCCCACATCAGCACCATCTTAGTCGCAGCCTTGTTGAAAATCAGCTATGTCGGTCGTTGCCTTGCACAATACAACCTTGGATTGGAAGTTCGTTAAGTAGCGTCGCGCTAGCCTTGATAAGGGAGCCCTTAGACAATATCAAGGCTACTGAAAAGATCGTACAGCTGGTGAGATTTATAGGGTTTAGGTAAGTAGGCGTTCATACCGGCTTCAAAACAATCTTTGATGTCTTCTTCTAGAACACTGGCGGTTAAAGCTATGATGGGTAATGGTGTGACTTGTTGATCGGCTTCCCACTGACGAATCGCACGAGTCGCCGTTATACCATCCATAACAGGCATCATGCAGTCCATCAAAATGGCATCAAACTGAGCTCCCTGGGTAATGACATCCACCGCTTCTTGGCCATTACTGGCAATCAAATATTCATAACCCGCTTGCTCAAGGAAGAAGCTCGCTATTTTTTGATTCATCAGATTGTCTTCAACGATCAAAATTCGTCGATTCAGAGAGCGAACCTCTTCATCTTTTTCTTCCACTTGAGGCGTTTGCTCTTCGCCGACATCGAGAGATTGTAAGCTGGTTAAGAAACGTCGGCCCAAGAATGGCAAGGTATGAGTCGAGTGGACCGTTTCTCTGATTAGGTTGGTTTTAAATAGGTGATGCTGACAAACGATGACGCGAGCCAAAGGATATGTCGCCTTCAACGTCGCAAGATCTTTCTCCATAGAGTGATGCAAGGTATGACAATAAAGTATGAAGTCGCTTTCTTTGACACTTTCACTCAGGGCTGCAATGGATGACACCACATTAGCTCGAACATTCAAACGCTCACACTCTTTAACAAGTTGATCAAGGTAATTGAAAGAGTTCGATATGATGGTCGCTCGGCTCAGGTTATCAAAAGTTTGAACAGGCGCTTCTACAATATCGACATACAAACAAAACGTGAATGCAGAGCCCTCTCCTTTCACTGAACGCGCGGTAATGTAACCACCCATCAAATCAACAAGCTGTCGACAAATCGCAAGCCCTAGCCCCGTACCACCAAATTGGCGGGTAATGCTGCCATCTTCTTGAGTGAAAGGTTCAAATATGGACTCTAGCTTCTCTGGCTCAATCCCAATTCCAGTATCAGACACACTGCATTCAAGCTTGCCCCTGCCCATAGACATAGGTGTATAAGCAATGTCCGTAGTAATCGTGCCCTTAGACGTAAATTTGATGGCATTAGAAAGCAGATTGGTCAGCACCTGTCTCACGCGGTACTCATCGAAAAACAGTTGTGACGGCGTTTGATAATCGATATTGATGTCGAGCTCAATATCCTTACTTATCGCTTTCGACTGAATCACACTCACAGAGTCATAAACCGCTTCTCGCAAATCAGCATTGTGTGGTGACAACATCAAGTTACCCGACTCGATTTTAGACAGGTCGAGTATGTCATTCAGCAGCACCAGTAAAGAGTGAGAGGACGATTCGATATCCCCCAGTACTTCTTGTTGATTTGGGCTCAGTTGGCTTTGAGATAAGATCTCAGCCATGCCAATGATCCCGTTAAGTGGCGTGCGTATTTCATGTGACATATTGGCTAAGAATGCGCTTTTGGCTTTGTTAGCCGAAATCGCGTCTTCTTTTGCTGTTATCAACTCTTTGTTGTGCAGATAGTTGCGTTCCATCACTCGATTTAGGGTTTCAGTGAACTCGGCAAGCTCATCGTTCCCTTGGATACGAATCACCTTTGGCTGGCCGTAGCTATCAGCGCATTCCGACACACCTTTCAAGATAATCGACAGGTTTCTGTTTAAGCGCAGAGATGTCGCAACCCCAAGCCACATCAAAACACCAGAAGCGATGAGTATAAGCAACGTCATGACCAAGGTTTGCCTTTTCTGCAACGCGATATTCTTGGTCAGTTCAAACTGTATTTGATTGGTGTAAGCGCCAATCGCGTTTGAAATCGCCCGTTTTTTAACCTCTAAGCTTTTCAAGTGTTGATAGATTTCGGGTGATGAAAAGTCCCCTTTGAGGATTCGAGATGTAAATTTGTCTTGGAATTCATCTTTAGCAACAGCGTTTAACAACTGTCTAATGTTTGGAGAACGCGTATCCGAACGGAAAAAGGTATCTAATAGCTGTTGCTGCCTCTCTAGAGCACCGACATAGCTAAGCAAGTATTGGTTTTTAAACTCTGGGGAGCGATACAAACTGAAGCTTAACCACGCTTCTCTCTGAGTCCAAAACACATAATGCGTAAGATTGATAAACATCGCTTCCGCTTGACCGATATTTTCATCGACTAAGGCCATACGATATTCAGACAGCTCCATCAGCACGTCTTTTAACAAGTCGAAAGCGCGCTCTGTCAATTGTCTGTTGTCAGTGGTTTCAGGCGCACTCGCTAGGCTCATCAACAGCTTTTTCAATTCAGCTAACTGAGGATCAATGCTCCAATTGCTGTCAAACTGTTGAAGTCGCATTCCATACTGAGTCAGTCTATCCAGCGCTGATTGCAGTGTTAAAAGCAACTGACCTTTCTCAGGGGAATCATTAGACAGCATCAACCATCGATAAGCATCACTTGAAACCGTATTAAAAGATTGAAGCGCTTCAACCTTAATACGCGTTGTTTCAAGGTGATTCATCTTCTCATCGTTCTTAAGCACTTCATTCACTGTAAACCCGAACATAATGAGTACAGAAACCGTGGAAAGAAAAATAAGACGCCATCTAATTGACATGTTTATCATTTTTATAACGACTCCCTTCCCGAAAGTAATTTACCTAGCCCAAATTAAGAATAGGACATTAACAGAGGGTTATTGATCAAATTGGATATGAACAAACGATACTCTGAGCCCAGAACGAAAAATTAAAGCCAACTGGTATCCAGAAAAGTGCTTTAAAGCGGAAAGGCGTGCTTTTATTAAGACGGGTTTAAACAAGCGAGGTTTCAGTGAGCAAAATGTATACAAAAGACGTTTTCTCCAGTTATTATCACCCGCATAACAAGTGAACGGCCACATTTCGCGGCTCAACTAGACTGTGAATAATGACTCTGCGCGCTAACAAAGCGGATAGTTAGGTTAAAATTGTGACATCCAATCGTTTGCGTGATGCACTTTTCATGCTCAAACTAGACTTATTCAAAGGTCGAACAACAATACTGGTTAATTCCCTTATTTGTCGTTTACTGTTTACGTGTAACCTGAGTTAGCGATCACACCTTTAATGTTCAATATTACCCGTATTACATATTATCTTTTGATTTGAGTATTTTTTGGCGAAAATTAAGTGCTACAGATTGTTAAAGTCAATAGTCTTTCTCGACACTGAAATCTTGATTTGTGGCTATTATCACGCCAATTTTCAGATAATTTATCTGCATTTATTTTTCCTAGCAGAATAACCCGTCGTACCTTACAATCCTGCCACATAAAAATCACAAGTTACATACAAGGCATATCAGCACATTTAAGTGGCAATAAAGACCACAGCCTGATGCCTCAAATCCCCTATGCTGATTGGCTTCCCTACAACCGCCATGAATGCAGAAACTTAACGTGAAAGGTCCCGAGTAAAGATGAGTCCCGAAAAGCACCTCCTAGATTGGCAAACTAGTCAAACCATTGCTGAATCCATCGCTCCAACTTTAGGTCAGTTATACCGTCAAAAAGGCGTAGAAGTTATCCTCTTTGGTAAGACCTTAGTTAACGCGACAACTATCGACATCATCAAAGCTCACCGCATCGCAAAACGTTACACTGGTTCTCCTCTTACAGCAGAACAGACTCAACCTATCATTCAACACCTTCTCTCTATGGACTTGTCTCCATGTCGTATTGATGTTGGTCGCCTTGCGCATTCATTTTGGCAAGATCGCGAAGACACACACGGGTTGGATGATTTCCTACAAACTGCACTCATTGAATCGCTTGAAGGCGATGCGATGACAGAACCTCGTGACGTTGTATTGTACGGTTTTGGTCGTATTGGCCGACTGCTCACTCGTCTGTTGATCGAGAAAAGTGGCCCGGGTTACCCACTGCGTTTACGTGCAATCGTTGTACGTGGCGGCAAAGATGGCGACCTAGAAAAACGTGCAAGCCTGCTTCGTCGTGACTCTGTACACGGCCAATTCAACGGCAGCATTGTTGTAGACCAAGAACGCAAAGCGATCATCGTTAACGGCAACTTCATCCAAGTTATCTACGCAAACAAACCAGACGAAGTGGATTACACGACTTACGGTATTGAAAACGCACTTGTGGTTGATAACACAGGCGTATGGCGTGACGCGGAAGGCCTGAGCCAGCACGTTGCGTGTAACGGTGCGAAGAAAGTTCTACTGACTGCGCCCGGTAAAGGCGACATCAAGAACGTGGTATTTGGTGTAAATGAAAATGTTATTCAGCCAGAAGACACCATCATCTCTGCAGCAAGCTGTACTACTAACGCAATCACGCCAGTATTGAAAGCGGTTCACGACAAGTTTGGCGTGCTGTCTGGTCACATCGAAACGGTGCACTCATTTACCAATGATCAAAACCTAATCGATAACTTCCACTCGGGTGATCGTCGTGGTCGTGCTGCGTCACTGAACATGGTTTTGACATCGACTGGCGCTGCTAAAGCAGTATCAAAAGCGATGCCAGAAATGGAAGGTAAGTTAACAGGTAATGCGATTCGCGTACCAACGCCAAACGTTTCAATGGCGGTAGCAAACCTAAACCTTGAGAAAGGCACAAACAAAGAAGAGTTGAACGAGTACCTGCGTGAAATGGCGCTATCTTCGACTTTATCTGCACAGATTGATTACACCGACTCGACTGAGATTGTATCTACGGACTTGGTTGGCTCTCGTCACCCAGGCGTGGTTGACGGTGTGGCGACTATCGCACAAGACAACCGTGCCGTGCTGTACATTTGGTACGATAACGAGTTTGGCTACAGCTGCCAAGTTGTTCACTGTATGGAACAGATGATGGGTGTACGCTACAAGACATACCCAGAAGTTTAATAAACTTCGCTCTTGTAGATACGTCCATCGCGACAAGCTCCACAACATAATAACTATATCTGCGAAGTCTGTATGGGCTTCGCAACCCCTTTTGTTTTGCTCCCCCGTATAAACAAGAGGGTTGCCACTTAGATCTGCTCTCTCTAACTGATCTAGGTGGCCTTTTTACATCTAGCGCTCTAACTTTTATCGCTATGACAAGACCTTGTCTTCATCACTCTTGCACAGCTTCGCGTCTGTTATAACTCCACCTCAACATCTGACTGAATCGAACTTGAACATGCGAGCACGTAGCCCTGTTCAATCTGTTCTGGCGTCAATGTTTCTTGGCTGCTTGATTCCACAGATCCTTTGGTCACTTTGCACTTACACGAACCACAAATCCCACTACGACAAGCGATAATAATTGGAACCCCTGCTTTTTCTAGTGAATCAGCTAACGGGGTGCCCACATCAGCTTCCACTTCTTTACCAAATGCAGGAACAAACACCTTAACAGCACCATTTGAATCCGCAGATGCTTCTGGTTGTGGTTCTTCTGAGGCGCTATTGGCTAATGAATTATTGCTTTGAGCAGCGGGCGTGAAACTCTCTTGATAAAAGTTATCCATATTGAACTCTAGTTCTTTCAGGTAACTTTCTATGTCTTGCATAAACCCAACTGGGCCACAAAGATAAACGGTTCTGTCTAAGATATCAGGGCTCAGTTTCACCAACCAATTCTTATCCAATCGGCCTTGAGGCGCGGTTGTTCCTTCATTATCTTTCAGCAACAATTTTAGGTTGAAATTAGCGTGTGTTTCGTCGAGCTGATGAAGTTCTTGAAAGTAGATTGTCTCGAGCTTATTACGTGCCATATGAACGAAATCTATTTCCATCTCGCTATCTTGAGATAACCAATATTTCACCATCGCCATGACCGGCGTGATCCCACAGCCCGCACTGACTAATGTCACTTTTTTGCTAGTAGTAGGCATGCAATCAATGCAGTTAAAGCCACCAGCCGGTTTTAAAACAACAACCTCATCACCTTCATCAAGCTCATCGACAATGAAGTTAGAAACCAAACCACCTTCTAGACGCTTTACTGTCAGCTTTATGCGGTTGTCTTCAGGGCAAGAGGCTACAGAGTATGCGCGATAATCGGTTTTTGTCGGCATATCCAAACCCAGCGTAATGAACTGGCCGGGCTTAAAGTTGAAATGTAGGTCTTGTGGAATACTGCCAAGCTCAAAGCTGACCGTATCTGGCGTCTCGTGCCATTTCTTTAAACACACTAAATTGATTGAATCGCTATCCGACCATGCATACATAGTTCACACACCTTGCTGATGACTAAAGATTAAAATCTAAAAAGCCCCGACGTTACCAACTCTAAAAGAACAGCAACAAAGGGGCTTAGGAGTGGGCTTAAATTAAGCCGCTAAGATTGTTTTAAGATCTTGTTCTGGCGTTGAGATAGAACGCATATCGAACTCGTCTTGCATAATCTTAAGTAGGTTCTCAGTTAGGAACGCAGGTGATGTTGGGCCTGTGTAAATACCTTTCACACCTAGAGCGAACAGAGTAAGCAGGATAACGATCGCTTTTTGCTCGAACCAAGATAGAACCAGCGTTAACGGAAGTTCGTTGATGCCACAATCAAACTCTTGAGACAGTGCGATAGCAAGCTGAATAGCAGAGTAAGCATCATTACATTGGCCAACATCTAGTAGACGTGGGATACCGTTAATGTCACCAAATTGGTTCTTATTGAAACGGAATTTACCACAGGCAAGAGTCAGGATTACTGAATCTTCTGGCGCTTGAGCTGTGAAGTCTGTGTAGTAGCTACGCTCAGATTTGTCACCGTCACAACCACCGACTAGGAAGAAGTGCTTTATGTTGCCTTCTTTCACTTGTTCAACAACCGCAGGGGCCGCTTCCATCAGTGCGTTACGACCAAAGCCGACAGTGATCATTTGCTCGATCTCGTCGTGTTTGAAGCCTTCTTGCGCAAGAGCACAGTCGATTACTGCACTGAAATCGTCGCCTTCAAGGTGATCAACACTCGGCCAGCCTACGATGCTACGCGTAAATAGGCGGTCAGCGTACGAGCCCACATCAGGGTTAAGCAGACAGTTAGATGTCATTACGATCGCACCTGGGAAGTTCGCAAATTCTTTTTGCTGGTTCTGCCAAGCGCTGCCGTAGTTACCCGCAAGGTGCGGGTACTTGTTTAGTTCAGGGTAACCGTGTGCAGGTAGCATCTCACCGTTGGTGTAAACGTTAATGCCCTTGCCTTCCGTTTGTTGAAGGATCTTTTCTAGATCATGCAGGTCGTGACCAGAAACAAGGATACAGTGACCTTGCTTCGTCTTCACATTCACAGTTGTTGGTTGAGGGTGACCAAATGTATCTGTCTCGCCTTTATCCAGCATTTCCATGACTTTGTAGTTCATCAAGCCAATCTGCATAGACGTATCTAACAGTTGTTTTAGGTCTGATGGATCCGTACCTAGGAACGCCATGATTTCATGGTATTCAGCAAAGATAGCATTGTCAGTTTGACCTAGAACACGTGCGTGCTCCATGTATGCTGCCGCACCTTTTAAGCCGTATAGGCAAAGAAGGCGAAGACCAATCACATCTTCGTGTTGAGAATCGTAACCACGGTTAACCGCGGCTTGTGGTGCAAGTGCCAATAGCTCTGAAGAATCGGTTGGAAGATCGAATTGCGCAGCAGCCGAAAGTGCTGGGATTTCAAAGCCAATCAAAGTCGCTGCTGCGCGAACTTGTTGCTCTAAACGCTGTTTGAATTCGTGAGATTGCTGTGCAAATTCGATGATACGAGCAGGGTCGAAGTTAACGTTGGTCAGTGTTGCGAAAAACGCTTTTGGCGCCCACTCGTCGATTTCAGTATCAATAACATCACACGCACGGCCTAAATTGGCCCAAAAAGAAACACCTTGAAGAGAATGCACCAACACGTCTTGAAGGTCGGATACTTCCGAAGTTTTACCACACATACCTTGTGCGAAAGAACAGCCTTTTACGGTTGGGGTTTGAATTGTTTGTTCACATTGAATACAGAACATATAAGGGCTCCAGTAATTTTTATTAACTGTAAGTACTTTGCTTACAGTGACGTATTCCAAACCCTATAGAGCATCAAGCGTGCCAACTTTAAGCTATTGATTTTATTAAACTTAGTTTTATTCCATATTTTTAGTGCGTGATTATGACTACATATAAACTCCCTAACAGCACACATCCGTGTCATAGTGACTCTCAGAGATTTATTAACGGCGTTCATGTTTCGTTCAGAATAGAAGCGATAAAGTAACAACATAGAAAGAGAGGAATGAATATGAAAAATATATTAGTTACGATTGTTGCATTGTTTACTGGCCTTTTGGCGTTATTCACAAGCTTGATCCTTGCTATTCCTTTAGCTATTGCAGCTTTAATTACTGGCAAGCGCATTCAGAATCAAATGAAGAAACAAGGTTTCGCAGCTCACATGAACACTCGTCAGTCATCAACCAATGATGCCGGTGTTATTGAAGGTGAATACGAAGACCTTTCAAGCAAAAAGTAACCTAAACTTTAGTTTCAGATATAGTGAAAGCACAACAGAGACAAGATTACATAATGCAAAGAAAGCCCCTCCTAGCACTGCTGTCCTTAACGACTTTAAGTCTCGTTGGTTGTTCCAACGAGACAACTATACCCGCTTACGAAACATCTCCAGACTTGCCTGGCTATCAGCAAGACAGCTTTGACGCCTACGTGAACGATACTCAAGATTGGTTACTGAAAAACCGAGTGTTCATGACTGAAGATAAGCAACTAGAGATTCAACTCAATTCACCTACCGAATACCAACCTGCAACACCGAACGGTAAGGCTGTCCTACGGGTTCATGGATTGGGGGATTCACCCTACTCATTTAAAGACATCGCGACACATTTAGCCGAACAAGGTTATCTAGTGAGAACGGTATTACTACCCGGTCACGGCAGCCGTGTTGGTGACTTAATGCAGCCAAACTTAGAAGATTGGCAGGGCGTGGTGGCTCACCACACTAAGTTGCTAGAGCAAGAATATGATTCTGTGTGGCTTGGCGGTTATTCAACAGGCGCGAACCTAGTGACTTCACAGGCGATGAACGACCCTAAGATCTCTGGGTTACTGCTGTTCTCTCCTGCGTTCCAACCGAGTTCGTCTGCGGTTCAATATGCAGGGCTAGCAAGTTACTTCGTTACGTGGGCCGATCAAGATCCTGAAGACAATGTGCTTCGCTACAACTCACTACCAATGAATGGCGCCTCGGTTTACTACGAGACATCGGAAGTGGTTCGCGAAGACTTACAAGATAAACACTTCGATAAGCCGGTGTTTATTATGATGAGTGAAGGCGACAGTGTCATTGACACCAGCTTCGTGCAACAAGCGTTTACTGAGTCTATGCCAAACCCAAACAATGTGTTGGTTTGGCAAGGAGAGACCACACTCGACGATCCTCGCGCGGTTCAATACAGCATGAAGATTCCAGAGCAACGTATCTCGAACGGCTCTCACATGGGGTTATTGTTCTCGCCAAGCAACCCGTACTACGGGATCAATGGTAGCGAGAAGATCTGTTCTAATGGTCAGGCTGAAGGCTTTGAAGCCGAGTGTAACGCGACAAGTGAAGTTTGGTACTCAGCATGGGGATATCGTGAAGAAGGGAAGAACCATGCGCGTTTGACCTATAACCCCTACTTCTCAGACTCGATGGCGAAGTTAGATGCCGTGCTGAACTCTGAAGGCTAATAAGCTCAAGCCTTTCGAAACCAATCCATAGAACTCAAAAAGGCTCACTAGATAACGTCTAGTGAGCCTTTTTTATGTATATAGGATCTTGTCTTAGTATGAGCGACTGCTATATCGTCCACACCACACGAACAGCAAGCAAGATCAACACCACGCCAGATAGTCGATCAATCAACTGAGCTTTCGAGCGAATACGTTCAACAATCAACGGGCTAGACAGTACCAAGGTGATAAAGGTGTACCAAAGGCCGTCGACAATCAGTGGCGTTGAGACAATGATAACCTGATTGGTCAGCTCATTACCCAATGCGACAAATTGGCTGAACAGAGCGATGAAGAACAATGCGATCTTTGGGCTCAAGATAGAGATCAAGAAAGCCTCACGAGCAGACTGCATGTAACTCATCTTTTCACCCGCTTCTAATTTCGCAGCAACACCACCTTTCGAACGCAACGCATTTACGCCGAGATAAAGCAGATAAGCAGCACCCGCTAAGCTAATACCTTTAAACAACATTGGGGATTGCTCAAGCACAACAGCTAAACCAACAATGGTTGCGAACGCATAAATACCGATGCCAGCAGCGTGTGACCAAGCTGCGATAAGCCCGTTCATACGGCCACCAGCCAAACTGTGTTTAGCGATCATCGCCAAACTTGGGCCCGGAGACATTGCCCCCAACAAGCAAATCGCTAATAAAGAAAACCAAATTGTTACTGTCATCATTCCATTCCTAATAAATAAAGCGTTCCAGCTGAACGCTCTACGCTTAATACTCAATACTTGGCACTTACCATAATCCGCAGGAGGTATTATTTGAAATCAAAGATTATCATCATACTTATGATTTCAAGTCATACTGATATTGTAACTCGACTTTTGCATGGCTTGGAATGCTTTTTCTCGCGCCCATTTGTGGGCAGAGTCGTTGTCATATTTAGGGTGCCACATTAACCAATAGGTATGCATTTCCGTATCAAATGGCAACGAAAAGTAGGTAGTATCGAGGTGTCGACCTAGGTTGTAAGCGATATGTTCTGGCACGATCATCAAGTAGTCGTCTTGCATTAGCACAGTGCCAGCGGATGAAAAGAACGGGACCTGCAAAGCCACTCTTCGCTTCAGCCCTTGCTTCTTCAATGCTATGTCCGCGTAGCTGTCTTTATCTCCGCCACCCGTCACTTTGATGTGAGAATAGTGAACAATATCTTCTGCACTCAAAACCGCTTGTTGAGCCAATGGGTGCGACTTGCGCATCAAACACACCGACTTATCTTCGCCAAGTTTGATGCTTGAGACATGTTCAGGCTTTGTGGGAAACATACTGGAAGCCAAATGAATCCCCGACTCGTTCAGTGCTTCAAGGTAGTTGGGCTGCCACAATCGATAAGCCAAATTGATGTTCGGCGCTTCAGCGGACACCTCTGCAACAATCACAGGAAGAATATACTGAGCCACATAATCACTCGAAGACAACACCAATTCACCCTGCCAGTCTTGCGGTTCGAAGGGTTTATCATCTAACAGGTGGTCAAACTCGCCAAGCAAGTCGTCGAGTTTGCCTTTGAGTAGCAATGCACGGTTGGTCGGCACCAGTTTATTGCCGTCACGGACTAGTAAAGGGTCGCCACATAAATCTCGTAACTGACTGAGCTGGCGGCTCACTGCGGATTGTGTGATATGCAAACGTTGGGCGGCACGGCTCACATGACACTCTTCAAGAAGTACATGCAGTGAGCGCAGTAGATTTAAGTTGATATTGCCTAACATGAATGCACCGTCGCATTCTGTTTGTTGAAAAACTCGGCCAAAACCGTATGAGTCATTAAGTGGCGAAGATCTGGGTATCTTTGCAGCTGATCGCGAACTCGGTTCAAGCTCTCCATGCTTTCCACTTCAACATAAAGCATCATATCGGTCTCACCGCTAATCGAGTGGCACCATTGCACCTCATCAATACTCTGGATTTGTTTCGCATAAGACTCACAGCTATGGTCACTACTCGACATGTCGAACTTCAACAAGATATAAGCGCACACATTCTTCGTATGGTTAGGCTCTGCCACTTGAGCGCAGTAGCCCGTAATCACTTTGTCGCTTTCCAGTTTCTTGATTCTGGCGTTCACTGCCGAGCGCGAGAGGCTGACATCTCGGGCGATATCACTCACTGAGCATCGTGCATTGGTTTTTAGAATATCCAAAATCTGGCGATCAAATTTATCCATATTTCTGATTCTTTCCATTTATTGTTCTATTTATAACGCCTAATTTGACACAACTTTCCGACTTATAACAGCCATTCTAACAGCCGACACTTTCACGCTGAATCGGATTAATACCGTTAAAATGACGGTGTCTTAAGACGTTTCGCTAGCTGTATTATTGATGTCGACAATGTATGCTCTCATTCATAACTTCACACACACCAGAAGAAAGTTACTGGAAGACCGTGACCAGAATCAAATAGCTAGGAGAGCGAATGACACAACTCAAACAAGAAATCACGCTTATTTCAGGAATCGGACAACTCTCGACGACCTTGCTAGGCACGGGATTATTTATGATCCCTGCGATCGCAGCAGGTATTGCAGGTCAGCTGTCTCTACTCGCTTGGTTAATCTTGTTTATCGCTATTTGCCCGATTGCATTGACCTTCGCAGCATTAGGAAAACGCTACCCGAATGCAGGTGGTACTGCCTATTTTGTGCGTCAGGCGTTTAGCGAGCGATTAGAAACAAGCGTGGCTTGGTTGTTTGTGAGTGTTATTCCTGTCGGTATTCCAGCGGCCATTGCACTGGCTGGTGGTTTTGCACAACAATTGTTACCCGCACCTCTCGACACTCCTCTGGGTGCTCAATCCTTTACTGTCGCCCTGCTTATTGCCGTCAATTTGATGGGCAGTAAATCTTCTGGCCGACTGCAAACCGTGATCGCATTGTCGATTTTTGCCTTGGTTAGCGCTTTTGTTTGGAAAGCCGACATCACGGTAGCCGATGTTGCTCTTCCAGCCATCTCGTCCGATTCGATGTGGTCTATCGGCGCAGCTTTGGCTGTCATGTTTTGGTGCTTTGTCGGAATAGAAGCTTTTGCTCACATGGGAGAGGAGTTCAAAAATCCACAACGTGACTTCCCAATCGCCATCATTGCAGGCTGTTTTGTTGCGGGGTTAGTGTACTGGGCTTGTTCAGTGGTGATTCTTAAACTGGGTGCTTACGGTTCACCTGAATTCGACGCCACATCCATCCCTTGGGTAACAGAACAACTGTTTGGCAATGGCTTCAAAACTGTCATCAGCGTACTGGGGTTCTTTGCTTGCTTTGCCAGCCTAAACCTTTACACACAAAGCCTATCACGAATGATCTGGGCTCAAGCTCGCCAACACAGCCCTACAAGTCGAATGGCTCAACTGAACAGCCACGGCGTACCGCTTTACCCAACGTTAGCAATTGGCTTTGTCGTGCTTATTTCGTGTGTGATTGGTGAGCTGTCTAATTTAGACCTTGAGTTCTTTCTCAAGCTCGCCAACGGTATTTTTGTTCTGGTTTATCTGCTCGCAATGTTAGCCGCTTGCCGATTACTAACAGGCGCATCTAGATACACAGCCATGCTTTCATTGGTCATCTGTACCTTGGTGTTTATCTGTTTAAGTTGGTCGATGCTCTATGCCGTGACTATTTTTGTGACATTGTCACTCCCTTGGCGAAAGTGGTTGGGTAAACCCACCGTTTCTGTCGACAAGCTGTAAACGATACCTACCAATATCACTGATAAAAAAGCCGAGCGATCTGTTTGATCTTCGGCTTTATCTCAGCCAAACGGATATTTCCAAACCCTAGCACCGCCCCACTCCAATCACGAGCATCACTTGATCCATATTCATAAAAATCAAACGGACGAATGATGATATTTTCAAGCTCAGCTCTACGACTCCATTCAGTTTCAGATATTCCATTGGACCACTTCACGGTCACATGTAGCCCCGCCGCTTGGCTGATCACTTCAAGATCACCGTTAAACTCGCTTTCAATCGCTTCTATCATGGTTTCATACTTGAGTTTGTATGACCGACGCATCTTTCTAATATGACGCAGCAAATCGCCTTCTCGAACAAAATCCGCCAAAGCTTCCTGCGTGTGGGACGCCGTGTCTCCCGTTAACGCGTCTTTGATCTCAAGACACTTCGCCACCAGACTTTCTGGCACCACTAAGTACCCTAATCGAAGGCCATTGAACATAACCTTACTCAGAGAGCCTACATAGATGATGCGATCATCGAACCCCAACTTTCCCGCTAACCCTTGCATGCTGGTATAAGGGCGATGAGCAAACTGGAACTCACTGTCATAGTCATCTTCAATGATCCATGACTGATGTTGATTGGCCCAGTCGATCAGTTTAAGGCGTTGTTCAGTATTTAAAGTCGTGCCCATTGGGTATTGGTTACTCGGTGTGACATACAGAGCCTTAGCATTACTGGCCAACACTTTCTCAATATCTAGCCCCACCTTTTCACGCACACTTACACCGTCTAACTCTAGTCTCAACAGATCGATAATTTTATGTACTTGTCGATAACCGGGTTCCTCTACAAGGATTTTGTCGCCCATCGTTAACGTTGCCATTAATCCGATTGAGATGGCTTGCTGCGCACCTGCGGTGATGATGATTCGGTCGGCACAACAATGAACTGAACGACTGCTTGCAAGATACCCGCTCAATGCTTCCCTCAAGGCCAAGCTTCCCTGAACCTCTTGATTACCCGCAATGTTCTGACGTGTAGAATGGCGTTGCAGCAGCCTCTGCCATTTCGCAAACGGGAATGCATCCAGATCAGGGACACCCGGCGCAAAACTTCGGTTAATGTCATTTGGGGTCACTCTTGCGCCACTTGGTGTATCAGCCTCTGTACTCAAGTCATGTGAACTCTGAATATGGCTCGACTGAGACAAACTGAGAAAATGCTCCGGCTGTTCAACCGACACGTAAAAGCCTGAGCCTTGTCTGCTCTCGATGTAGCCTTCCGTGACCAACTGTTCGTACGCATAAATCACCGTATTTCGACTCACCGATAACTCGACGGCCAACTTACGTGTTGAAGGTAACTTACTGCCCTTACTCCATAAATCTTGAACAATCTTCTCTCTTATCGCGTGGAACAAGGCGGTTTGACGCGTGTCGTGTTGTTCGTCTAACTGTAGGTCACCGACATCGATAGGCTGCATAACTGGATCCAAATAGTGTTTAAAAGTGGCTCTATTTAATAGACCAGTTAATCGCTACATTAATCAAAAGGCAATGATTAAGGAGCGATTATGTTATCTAACACGAAAAGAACCACGATTAAGAAAGGGGCTCACAAAGCCGTATTTGAACAAGAGAAACTGCATCAGATCATTGATGAAAGCTTAATCGCACACATCGCATTGCAAGGCGAACACGGCCCGATGGTTATCCCTATGCTTGCTTGGCGAGTGGATGACATGGTCTATATTCATGGCGCCAAAAACAGCCGCTTGCTGAAGGGCTTAAAGAAAGGAGAACCAACCTGTTTAACGTTCACTCTGTTCGATGGTTGGGTGTTGGCTCGTTCTGCATTCCATCACAGTGCTCACTATCGTTCTGCAGTGGTACTCGGCTCTTTTTCAGTCATTGATGACAACCAAGAAAAGGATCGCTTGTTGAACATCTTCATTGAGCAGATAGCACCGGGAAGAACCGATGAGGTTAGGCTGAGTAACGAAAAAGAGCTCACCGCCACCGAGTTATTGGCGATTCCACTAACCGAAGCATCGGTAAAAATTGGAAAGCATGGTGTGAATGATGACAAAGCTGATATGGACGTTCCCGTTTGGGCAGGCGTATTGCCTTACCGAACCGTTGTTGGGCCACTAGAAACAGTACCAGAACAGGAAGGAATCATTGAAAAGCCAGATTACCAACAAGCCTATGGTGAACGTTGGTATCAGAATTAACACACGAAGATGGTCAACCAAGAATAGTTGTATACAATCTGGCGTATCAAAAATTTAACATAATGAAATTCTGTCGCCAGATGATGAACACAAATAAGGACACTCTTCCACTTCAAGGCTTGCTCAATGGTATTGGGCAAGTCTATTTCACACCATCTGTCGTAACATCCCTTCTGTTATTGTTAGCTATCTCTATTGAATCCATTCCACTGGCTTGTCTTACTTTACTTGGTGCCAGTTGCAGTTACACATTAGCTCGCTTTATCCATAACAGTGTTAACACCAACAGCATTAACACCAACAGAAAAACAACTCATGATCTTAATAGTGGTATGTATGCCTTAAATGGCGCACTGATCGGGTTGTTCATTGGTAACTTCTTTGGAGTCACCCCAATACTAGCTGTTGTGACGGTCTTCGGTGCCCTACTCACCGTTCCAATCGCTAAGATAGTGTTTAGCTTTAAAAAGTACCGCGGTTACACCAGTGCCTTTGTTATCACCTCTTGGGGAATTTATGTTGTCCAGTCAACCTTCGAGCTTTCTGCATTTTCAACATCCAGCATTGCGTTAATGCCACTCATTGATATCGGTACAGATGCAGAAACCGACTTACCAACGTTTGTGGTGACCATGCTAAAAGGGATCAGCCAAGTCAGCTTTATCAATAATGAATTGTCCGGATTGGTTATCTTGGTCGCAATCGCACTGTACAGCATAAAGCACGCTGTTTGGATGCTGCTTGCGGTGTTGATCAGTACCCTATTTAGCTCTCTGATTAGTGCTGACAACGAACTGATCAAGCAAGGTCTTTATGGTTACAACGCGATTCTTGCAACCTTAGCTTTGGTGCTTTGCCCAAGAATAGCTTGGCCATTCGTCATCTTAGGTATTCTGTTGAGTTGCCTTATTACTCTAGGCTTTCACACCTTGGCACTGCTGCCATTAACAGCACCTTTCATTCTAAGCACTTGGGCTGCGGTTTACTTATCAGGCTTATTACAAAAGCGAAGCTTGGCCTATTAACATAACCTATAGATCCGTCCAAAATCGTTCAACATATTGCTTAGGCGTTAAGCCACGGTGCTTTTTAAACATTCGATTAAAGCTTGCCACATTGGTGTAGCCTAAACGTTTCGCGACCTCTTCGACCGGGAGTTTATAGCTCAACAGTTCCACTGCCACATTGCTCAGTGCATAACCCATGATGGTTGAAAAGTTGACGCCCAACTTATGCAAACGGCGTTGAAACTGCTGCTCAGAAAGCCCTAATAAACTGGATACTTTATGTAACGTAGGAAGGCCAAAATGACGACTATAGTTGATCATCTCATAGGTCACCTTATGTTCATCACCTGCATCTGGCATGTTGAGGTAATTGTCTAAATCATGAAAATTCATCGCCAAACCCATTTTACCGACGCTTGGTGATTGATTAATCGATAACCTCGACTTACTAGGAATCCAAACCTCTGTACGTGGTTGTCCCCACTGGATATTGCACCCAAAGTACTCGTGATAAAGCTCAGTATTCTCACGATAGCCTGCAATGGATACGGCTGCTGGCTTGAAGTCGGGCCCTAGGTAACGCCTTAGGATCTTCATCATAAAAATCGCGATACGCACGGAATCGTGTACTTTTCCAACCTCAGAATATTCAGGGTTGTCATAACACCATTTAATGAGTGTCCCGACTTGCGCGCCATATAAGAAAGCCCCCGACTGTAAACAGTGCAACCCGATATTGACTCGACGAATCGTAGAAGCAAGGTCATGACCAGAGAAAAACCAGTTCGCAAGTGGCCCTAACTTTTCAATATCCACCCTATCAGCCAGCTTCAAAATAATGTCGGGATCGCGGGTTTTCTGTTCGAGTAAGCCATACCATTGGTCCACTTCATTCACTGGAATCAGGTTCATCGCGTTAGCAAATACTGACTTTGGAATGCCCAAAGAGTCCATATCTAAGTCACGATTGGCCGCTGCATACTGATATACACCTAAAATTCCTAATGCTCTTAGGAAGTTACAATTGTTCATTTGCGACTACGCCTCGAAATCCAAATTATAGATCAAATCATATAAAACTCATTATTAAAGTAATTAGTAAATTTGCAACCTATAAATCTGATATCAATCACACTCGGTGCTCAATTTAACCTAGGGTTTATCAATGAGTTTACTTAGTGTCCCATTTGTCGGAACAGGCGCAGATACTGCACTACACGTAGTGGCTGGCGTAGTTTTGGTCGCAACCATCGCGGCAGCATGTTACGGGTTCTGGCGTGTGCATGAATTACCAATCAATAAAGCTCACAGTAAAGATCATCACCAGCTCGGTTTGATTACCGCATTAACATGGATTGGCTTCGTATGGCACTGGGTATGGGTACTCGCAGTAATCTTGGCATTTGTTGATATGGAAAAAGCCATCATCAACCTAAGAGATACATGGAAATCTCCAGCTGCACCGAAGGAACAGTCGACGACCGACAAGCAAGATGAGGAGAGCCAAGCATGTTAGAAGGCTTAGCCATTTGGGCACTGTTCATTTATTTACTCAGACTGGTTGGTATGCCTTGGAATAAAGGCACCAAAGCGTTTGCGTACCTCGGTGGTACATCTTGGTTGTTGTTTGTGTGGGTAGGCCTACTCAACTTTACTCCGATGGATTTATCGGGCGGTTCGGTTGTTCAGTCTCCGCACATTCAATTGCGTCCAGACTCAACCAATGTGTCGGGTAAAACAACGAAAGTCCATATCCATCCCAACCAAGATGTGGCTGAAGGACAACTGATTTATGAGATTGACGACACCAAATATGTGATTGCAAGAGACAAAGCAAGTGTTCAACTTGAGTCAACTGAGGTCGCGTTAGACACAGCTCGTCAAGAAGTCAGCATTGCTAAAGTAAGCTATCGCTCAGCGCTAGAGGACATCAAAGCTTCAATTGCACAAATAGAGTCAGCGAAAACCGACTTAGTACTGCAATCTAAAACGCTTGATCGTTACCAGAAACAAAACAGTGTCGTACAACACACGATCACCGAAACTGACATCGACCAACAAACAGCAAAGGTAGATTTAGCGACTCACAATGTGACTACGCTGGAATCTCAACTGAGCAAGAAAGAAGTCGATGCAGAAAATGCGAAGCTCGACATTCACAAAGCCGAAACTAACGTTAGTAAAAAGCAAACAGAGGTGGATTCAGCGAAGGCAACATTGGCTCAAGCACAATGGGATCTTAACAGCACTAAAGTCACCGCTCCTACAGATGGCTTTGTGACTAACTTTATTCTTCGTGAAGGTCAGCGCGTTTCAATGATGCCTCGTATTCAAATGTACACTGAAGAGAAGTACGTGTTGATGCGAGTAAACCACCAAGCGATTCGTAACATCAAAGTAGGTCAACCTGCAGAATTTGCGACGGCGGTTTACCCTGGCAAGATATTCTCGGCAACCGTAGAAGGCATTGTCGAGGCGACGGGTGAGGCACAGGCGAGCTTACTCGGTATCGATGAACAGGTGCGTGTCACCACAGGTCGAAACCTTCAGAACAAGCACCACTTTGTTCGTTTAAAAATTGATGAGGCAGAGGGTTACGATATTCCTGTTGGCTCTGTCGGATTAGCGTGGGTAAGCGGTGAGAAGCCTATCAGCTTTATGGCGTTCCTAGACGTAATACGCGGGATCATCATTAGAATGAAGTCTCAACTGTACTTCTTCTACTCCATCTAATACCCCCCACTGGTGAAGCTATACCCAAGCCCGTGCGCTCTTAGATCGCACGGGCTTTTTGTTTATTTCACCATTCGTGCCAGAAAGAACACAAACCCGAAAAACGAATAAACACTCTAAAGTTGCAAATCGCAATTGCATTTTGCAATCTGGCACTACCAAAACGCAAATTAAGCGCTCAAATACGCACCAGATTGCTATAAAACTGCCGTTTTACGTGGTTTTAAAAGTTGGCACACTAACTGCAATGTATATATTGACCCTTCTTAAGCCGAGGGTCACCTAGCCAACTGACGTTGTTAGTGAACCTATTCTTGTTCACAAAATATATAGGCCAATTGCGATTATTGCGATTGGCTATTTTTTTGCCTGCAGTTTGGCCAACCGCCCTCTTTTTCGATACAGACACCCATTCAGACGTATAATAATAAGCATTCATAGCCAACCAAGAACAGCAGATAACTAACCCGTTATAGAAAACGTTTTCTATTTATTTTTTTAAAATAAAGACAGAAAATAACCCTATGTTTTACAATATAATTACTGCAATAACTGGTTTTTAGGGGCCCTTATTGACAAAATTAGCATTGACTATGTGCTTTATATCACCATAATGCGCACGTTTGCCTGCAATACGGCGACCGTTAATTTTAATTTTGATCATTTGCGGAGGTAAAAAATGGCTGCTGATAATAACTACAGTCTAGGGCCGGTTCCTACATCGGCTAGGAAAGGAGTCGCTTCACTCACCATGGTAATGCTTGGACTCACTTTCTTCTCTGCAAGTATGTGGACAGGTGGTTCACTCGGGACAGGTCTTTCATTCAACGATTTCTTCCTCGCCGTTCTCATCGGTAACCTAATCCTCGGTATTTACACTTCTTTTCTTGGCTACATCGGCTCATCTACTGGCCTCTCTACCCACCTTCTTGCTCGTTTCTCTTTCGGCACTAAAGGCTCATGGCTTCCTTCTGCTTTACTTGGTGGTACACAAGTCGGTTGGTTTGGTGTGGGTGTTGCGATGTTTGCTATTCCAGTACAAAAAGCAACGGGCATTGATACCAACACTTTGATTATTGTGTCAGGCCTGTTGATGACAGGTACGGTGTACTTCGGCATTAAAGCGCTAATGGTGCTTTCAGCGATTGCGGTTCCAGCGATTGCAATTCTAGGTGGTTACTCAGTATTGACTGCGGTAGACAGCGTTGGCGGACTAGAACAGCTACAACTGATTAAGCCAGAAACTCCAATGGACTTTTCAATGGCCTTAGCAATGGTTGTAGGTTCATTTGTTAGTGCAGGTACGCTAACGGCCGATTTTGTTCGCTTTGGTAAAAAGCCAGCGAGCGCAGTATTAATCACAATGGTTGCATTCTTCATCGGTAACTCGCTGATGTTTATCTTTGGCGCAGCCGGTGCAGCAGCAACAGGCCAATCAGACATTTCAGATGTGATGATTGCACAAGGACTACTGCTTCCAGCAATCATCGTTCTTGGCTTGAACATCTGGACAACCAATGAAAACGCACTTTATGCATCTGGCCTTGGTTTATCTAACATCACTGGTCGCTCAAGTACTACAATGTCTATCATTAACGGCATTATCGGTACGATTTTCGCACTTTGGTTATACAACAACTTCGTTGGTTGGTTAACCTTCCTTTCGCTGGCGATTCCACCAATTGGTGGCGTAATCATCGCCGACTTCTTCGCGAACCGTAAACGTTACAAAGATTTTGCAAATGCAGAGTTCCAAACAGTTAACTGGGCTGGCATTATCGCGGTAGCAACAGGCGTAGCCGCTGGTCACTTCCTACCTGGCGTTGTTCCTTTGAACGCAGTGTTAGGTGGTGTAATCAGTTACCTCGTGCTTAATCCTCTATTGAACAAAAAAGCTCTGAAATCTCAGGCCGCTTAAGGACACACTATGACAACCTTATTAATCAAGAACGCGAAACTTCAAGACCAAGAGGGCTTGAAACAGATTCTGATTGAAAATGGTCAATTTTCTCGCATTCTCGATAATGACGCGCAAATCAATCATCAAGGCGACATCCTTGATGCTGAAGGTGGCATTGCAGTTACTCCTTTCTGTGAACCGCACATCCACCTTGATACTACTCAAACTGCTGGTGAGCCTAACTGGAACATCTCTGGCACTTTGTTTGAAGGTATTGAGCGTTGGGCTGAGCGTAAAGAACTGCTATCAATCGAAGACGTAAAGTCTCGTGCCAAGCAAACATTGAAATGGCAGATAGCTAACGGTGTTCAACACGTTCGTACACACGTTGATGTGTCTGACCCAACACTCGTTGCGTTAAGAGCGATGGTTGAAGTTCGTGAAGAGATGAAAGAGTGGGTCGACATCCAGATCGTTGCATTCCCTCAAGAAGGCATTCTTTCATACCCTAACGGTAAAGAGTTGCTTGAAGAAGCAGTGAAGATCGGCGCTGACGTTATCGGTGCTATCCCTCACTTCGAATTCACTCGTGAATACGGTGTTGAATCTCTGCATTACGTGTTCGAGCTTGCACGCAAGTACGACTGTCTGATCGACGTTCACTGTGATGAAATCGACGACGAACAATCTCGCTTTGTGGAAACATTAGCAGCCCTTGCTCATAAGTTTGAAATGGGCGAGAAAGTAACTGCTAGCCACACCACTGCAATGGGTTCGTACAACGGTGCTTACGCATCTCGCCTGTTCCGTCTATTGAAGATGTCAGGTATCAACTTCGTGGCAAACCCGCTAGTGAACATTCACTTACAGGGCCGTTTCGACGATTACCCGAAACGCCGCGGTGTAACGCGCGTTAAAGAGATGCTAGCAGCAGACATCAACGTTTGTTTTGGCCACGATGATGTGTTTGACCCATGGTACCCACTGGGCACAGCGAACATGCTTCAAGTTCTGCACATGGGACTCCATGTGACACAGGTGATGGGCTACGACCAAATCAACAACTCACTTGCTTTAATCAGCAAGAACTCTGCTCGCACATTGAACATCCAAGACAACTTCGGCATCGAAGAAGGTAAGCCAGGTAGCTTGCTGATTCTTCCTGCTGACAATGGCTTTGATGCAGTGCGCCGCCAAGTACCAGTGCAGTACTCAATACGCCACGGTAAGGTGATTGCAGAGACTCAACCAGCGAAAACAAAAATAAATTTAGATCAAACTGAAGATATCAACTTTAAGCGTTAATATCGTCTATACTAATGATCAAAAGGAAGCTGAGATGCTTCCTTTTGTTGTGTTGGACGAAGCGACAAAACTATCACTAAATCAGTGTAAATCTTGTACATTCGCACGGTATGACAAAAAAAGCACAAATTTCTAAAGCAATGCGTGTACATCTCAAAAGACTGTGTTACCATGCTCTCGCTCTGTTAGCCGGAGTTATTTAAGTTAGATGAATAGTAAAAAATTGACATGTAAAATCGTTACCCGTTTTTGTAAGTAGTTTTTCCTTATTTCTTAGCAATATTAAATAATTCAATTATCAGCGCATTGCATTAAATGCAATCAACAACTTAGAAAATTTATGAATAAGGGACAAATTATGTCTAACACAAATACTGGCACTGTAAAATGGTTTAACGAAGAGAAAGGTTTCGGCTTCATTTCTCAAGACAACGGCGGCGCTGACGTATTCGTACACTTCCGTGCAATCGTTTCTGAAGGCTTCAAAACTCTGAAAGAAGGCCAAAAGGTTTCTTTCGAAGTTGAAAACGGTCAAAAAGGCCTACAAGCAGCAAACGTTGTTGCTCAATAATTAGCTCTTATAGCTAAAAAGAATTTTAAAGCGCTGATTTTTATCGGCGCTTTTTTATGCCTGCTTATAAACATTTCCCCTCTCGATACAAGCTTCCCCTAGACAACAACAGTCATTTCTCAGCAATGTTTTGATACGAACCCACTCTATTTCGAAAGTTTGATAAGCCCAAATATGGTTAAAGAACAATCCATTAGATTACACTTATGAATACGCAATCGATATTCATAATAAAAATGAGTCATTTATCCAATCCTCATCCACTAATCATATAATTTTTAAAGCAAAGACGTTCGAAATCCGCTAACCTTGTTCGCAAGTGGCTTAGTTGTTTTGGTATCTGCAGTAAAAATAATGAACAAAGACGAATTTCAGAAATCCACCGCAAATCTAAAAAAAGCGGTGCCTCTTATGATGAAGAACAGGGTGTCAACGACACCTGCAAATTACGCACTTTGGTACACCTATGTCGATAACGCTATTCCCCAGCTGACTCAAGACATGGATGGTGTTTTAGAACACTATGGTATTTGTCCTCCTGCCGTTGGTGAGCAGCTATACAACAATTATGTTGCCAGCAAATCCGAAACCAATATCAATGACCTTCGCGCTAATTTGGAACTGTTAGTTTCTGAAGTTTCCAATTCAATGAATGACACCCTGACCGACACCTCCGCTTTTTCTGACATGATCGATAAAAGCTTCGAGGACTTGGCTCGTGTTGATAATGAAAGGCTATCTATTGATGAAGTCATGTCCTTAGTTCGACAGCTGGTGTCTGAATCCCGTCATATTCGTCACTCTACTCAGTTTTTAAACTCTCAGCTAAACTCTGCAACCTCAGAGATCACCAAGCTGAAAACTCAATTGGTAGAAGTGCAGAAAGATGCGCTCTTCGATAGTACAACCACACTCTATAACCGTCGCTCTTTCGACCGTGACATAGAAACCCTGTGTGAAGCACAACAATCTTTGTGTCTGATTCTTCTCGATATCGACCACTTTAAAAATTTCAACGACACCTATGGCCACTTGTTTGGCGATATGGTGCTTAAAGGGATCGCTCGCAAGCTGAAGTTAAGTTGCCGTGAAGGTATTTCTGCCTATCGATTTGGTGGTGAAGAGTTCGCGCTGATTGTGCCTAACAAGTCTTTGCGTATTGCTCGTCAACTCGCTGATACCAATCGTCGCTCTCTAGAAAAGCTGTCGATCAAAGATCGCCGCAGTGGTCAACAAGTCGGCAGTATCACTGCATCGTTTGGTGTCGCTGAACTTGAACCCGGTGAATCAGCTCAATCGCTGATCGAACGCGCCGATAGGCTGCTTTACGAAGCCAAAACACTTGGCCGTAATCGAGTTATGCCTCTATAAGGACCATCATTGGTCTGGGCTATTTAAGCGGATTATGAGTGGTTCACCTTTATTGAAATTAGAAAGCCCCAAAGGCATTACCTTTGGGGCTTTTAGTTTATTGTGCCCTTGATTCAGAGCGCTGAAGACTCGGCTTTAAATTTGGAAACAGTAATTAAGGCAGTAGTCCTCACCACTTTTTGCTCTAAATTCTTTATCTTCACTACACGCCTTTGGTTTACCCTTTTCATCACCTTTAACTAGGCTGATCCAGTGTCGCATCGCAGCAATAGTTTCTTGGTGTAAGGTAGTATTTGTTGATTCAGCTGGAGATTGACCAAAGGTCGTGCACGACTCCAGTTGGATATCATCAATCTCTACTAGCTCAATGCATCCCGTCCCTTTATGGCAACCAAACATCACCTCTAGGTGACTGCCGCTACCATCGCGGAACAGGATTGAATCAGGGTCACTTTTCTCTCCCATAAAAGCCACGAAGTGCTTAGGGTGCTTAAGACCGCTGTGCTGGCCATCTTTAAAGTAAGCCATGATATGGCGGTAATCGACTACGTAGCTCGTCACATCTTGATGCGAGCCATGCTCTAGAGGAAACAGGCGGTCAAGCAGTTGCTTCGCTTTCACTTGTTTCTCATTTTGTTGGTTTGCACTGATTGTCTCCACGGCAAAGACAGCTTCAGCGATAAATGGCTTTGATTGTTTTTGGATTTCTGTTTTATCGAATGTAAGCATATTCATAGTCTTTCCCTCTTGACCAGTCCGGTGATAACCACCGATTTCTACAGCAAAAATGTGTCCTAGAGCAATTATTCCAAACTAACGTTTAATTTATTTGTCATTTTGTGAATTGCTTAGTTTGTAGATTAGCGCTTTTTTACATACAATTTCACAACAAAAATTTTACAATGTGAATTTTACAAATATGGCCTTGTCAAAAAGTTTAGTTCGTCAGTCACATTTCCTAGGTACGAAAATACGTAACCTAAGAAAACGTAACCATTTAACGATGGAAGATCTGTCTGCGCGTTGTATTAGGATCAACCCAGAATATGCACCTTCCGTTTCTTACCTTTCAATGATTGAACGGGGAAAGCGAGTTCCAAGTATCGATATGCTGGAAGTGATTGCACAGGTCTTTCAGAAGAATCCGACGTGGTTCCTCGATGACGAATCTGAACAACAAGCCATTGCTCCTGATAAAGGGAATCGTGGTGGGATAAGTGGCATGGCACTCGAGCCAAGCTTCCTTTTCTCCAACGACATCCTGCAAATTGCGATTCCTGAGATGCTGTCACAAACGGGCATTTCAGGCCGCCAGTTTGCTCACCTCTTGATTCGAGCACACCAAGAGAGCAATCAGAACCACTTCCCTGACCTTGAGCGCGCTGCGGAGGAAGTCGGCTTAAAACGTCTTAACCTCAGCGTCGAAGACCTGATAGACATCGCTAGAAGCCTAGGAATCAACATCCGCTGGGTAACGCGAACGCCGCAAGACGTCGTCGATGAGCTCGGAATTAACGCTAAGCAGTTAGTGACCTCCTTCTTTGAGCCTCCCGGTACAATCTTCTTAAACGAGATTCTTAAAGAGTATCCAACTCGTCTGAAATACGACCTTTCGGTTTATATCGGTCATTGCATTCTGCACAGCAAAGAAGGTCTAAAGAGTGTGTTGTCGGTCGGTAACAACAACACGTGGGACGACAACCAGGTATCGGGATCTTCACAGCTCAACTCCCAAGATATTCTTCAAGCATGGCGAGACTTTGAATCTAGCTTCTTTGCTGGCGCACTTCTGTGTCCGAAAGTTCCGTTTAGACAGCTACTCGACCGCACTGGTTACGAAATCGACGTTCACAAAAGAGCAGGGGTTTCCCCCTCTGTTGCGATGCGTCGAATGACTGTAGTATCGCCCTACCCTCACTGGCACTACTTTGATGCTTATGGGCCGGGGAAACTCAAGGCGGTATATCGCGGAAACGGGATTCCACTGCCTTGGGGAAATATGAGAACGGTCGCTGACCCATGTCAACATTGGGCTGTGTTCCGTCGATTATCAGAACCTCGAGCGGGAAGCTCGGCTCAAATCTCCATTTTGAACGTGGGTGATGAGCCAAGAATCTACTGCTGTGAATCCATCAATATGACAGATCCTGCGGGTAACAATCGTGTGCTGTGTGCTGGTATAGATCTCAACCCTGCGATTGATGCTCAAGGCGGTAATTCAAGAGACATAGCAGAGCAGCTTAAAGCGTCATGCGTTAACAATGGTGGCTCTGTGGCAATTCCGCGCAACATCAAGAAAGATCTCACGACAATAGCCAAGATTCTAAATATAAATTGGATTGAACGTGGGATAGAGACAGAGGCAAGGCTTATCTGCTCCAGAGGTGGAGAATGCCCTCGCCAACCAAGCTGTTATTCGAAGTGTGGTGAGTAAAGAAGTAATAACAAAAAATAGAACCTAAAATTCAGGCAAAAAAAAACCAATCACAATAAGGGTGATTGGTCATATATTTTGTGTGAACAAAAAAGGTTCACTAACAACGTCAGTTGGCTAGGTGACCCTCGGCTTAAGAAGGGTCACCATTACTAATGCAGTATGCGTGCCAACTTTTAAAACACGTATTTACTACGCATCTGGACACGTATTGTTCGTAAATGCTTATTTGTTTTGCAAACTGAAATTGCAAATTGCAAAATTCAACAAAAACGCTAGTGATTATGTTGTTATTAATAAATCCTTAAAGATTCATTTCTCTTTCCCAAAATGCCGTACTTCCCTTAGGTTCAATCACTTTAAACAGCAATAAACCTCTCCTGAGTTACAAATCAACGCCCATAAAAAAACGCGAACATTGAAATTCAATATTCGCGCTTATTTGAGTTAGATAGCAGAAAGTCCCGAATCAACGAGAACTCTCCTAAAAAGTACTCTCGTTATTGGACCTTTATGATCTATCTAAGAGACTCTACTTCTGAGGAGCTGGCTTAGAGCGGCTTCTAGACGGTGACGGTTTGTTGCCTGTCGGCTTATTTGACGACTTGCTCGGACCGTAGCTACCACCGTAACCAGACTTCTTAGGCTTACCTGCGTTGTTTGGCTTACCTGTACCGTTGGATTTACCCGCACCGCTTGGCTTGCTCAGAGTGTTCTGAGAACCCGCGTTATTTGCAGCAGGTTTATTGCCCGCATTACCGCGTTTAAAGTTACTACCGTTGTTTCTTACTGATTTATCTTCACCAGTCGCGGCTGAATTGTTTTCAGTAGGCTTCTTTCCAGACGTTGGCTTACGTTTTGGCGCTGAGCCATTACCTGCTACATGGCGCTTATTCTTACCTGCTGGCTTGTGTCCACGAGCGTTATCACCAGAGCGTTGACCATCAGCATGCTCACGTGGCTGTTTTGCTTTTTTCGGCTTCTTAGGCTTGATTGGACGTGTATCTAAACGAGATTCTAGTAGCTTGTTTACTGGCGAGAAGCCTTCAAGCTCGCGACGCTCTAGTACTTGTTGAATAAGACGTTCAATACCGAACAACTCGCCCACTTCATCAGCACAAACCAGTGAAATCGCTTTACCTACTTCACCAGCGCGGCCAGTACGACCGATACGGTGTACATAGTCTTCTGATACATGCGGAAGATCGAAGTTAACTACTTGGGGCAGTTGTGGGATATCGATACCACGAGCAGCGATATCAGTTGCAACAAGTACTCGTACCTTACCCGTTTTAAAGTTCTCTAAGGCTTTAGTACGTGCACCTTGGCTCTTGTTACCATGAATAGGAGCAGCAGTGATGTCTTGTTCTTCAAGGAAGCGAGCAAGCTTATTCGCGCCGTGTTTCGTCTTGCTGAACACCAACACTTGTCGCCAATCGTTATCTTTGATTAGCTTCGCTAGCATTGCGCTCTTTTTCTTTTTGTCTACTGGGTAGATGCTTTGCTCAACGGTTTTTGCCGTTGAGTTTGCAGGGCTTACTGAAATCTCAACAGGATTGTTAACTAAGCCTTTCGCTAAGCTGCGAATATCATCAGAGAACGTCGCTGAGAACAGTAGGTTCTGACGCTTCTTAGGTAAGAAAGCCAAGATCTTACGGATGTCACGGATGAAGCCCATGTCTAGCATGCGGTCAGCTTCATCTAGCACTAGGATTTCTAGTTGGTCAAAACGCACGGCATTTTGGTTATATAGGTCAAGTAGACGACCCGGTGTCGCCACCAGTACATCACTACCTTTACGCAGTTTTTGCATCTGAGGGTTAATCTTCACACCACCAAACACAACCGTAGAGGTAAGCGGTAAGTTAATACCGTACTTCACTACGCTGCCATTTACTTGCGCAGCAAGCTCACGAGTTGGCGTTAACACTAGCGCACGAACTTGGTTCTGACGTACACGAGGGCCTTTTGATAACATTTCAAGAATAGGTAGCGTGAAGCCTGCAGTTTTACCTGTACCTGTTTGAGCAGCGGCCATCACATCTTTGCCCGTTAGGACAGCTGGTACGGCTTTCTCTTGTATTGGTGATGGCTTATCGTAACCTTGTGCTTCAATAGCTTTAAGGATCGGTTCAGAAAGGCCAAGGGAGGTAAAACTCATAGATTATTTTCTCAGTTGAATAACATTTAGTATGAGCAACGCGTTAAAAAATGCGTTGCTTCAGCTTTTGCTCATCAAATACATTGATACGGAGCAAAGCGCGGTATTCTGAGGCTTTTCCCCACATTCAGCAACTAAATTCTAATCGCAGCTCAAATTCAACCTAGATAACTTGACGCTTCTGTTCGTACATTTTTTCATCAGCCGCTTTCAAGAGCGCATCGACATCATTGTAGTTGTTATTATGAATAACCCAACCAACACTAATTCGAAGATAAATAGAGTGCGCCTCGTAAACAACTGGCGCCGCGCACATCGCCTTTCGTAGTTTAGTCACGATCGACGATACGTGTTGATCATCAATGATGCGTGGCAATAAAACTAAGAACTCATCACCGCCTATCCTTGCGACGATATCTGAAACTCGTAGTTCACTCCTAATTCGGTTTGCACACTCGATCAATACCTGATCGCCAGCTGCATGACCATAAGTGTCATTGATCGCTTTAAACCCATCGAGGTCGATATTTACAACGGCAAACGTTCTCGATCGCTGTTTTTGAGTAGTTTTAAAGGCCTGCTTGAGGCTATACATGAAGTATCGACGATTCGGTAACATCGTTAGCTCATCATGCATTGAGCGGCTATCTGCAATGCGGTACAGGCGATAAATAGTAAAGAAGGCAAACGCCAGCACTATCATTATGGAATAACCTACTAGCCTTACCGCTTGGATTCGGTACCAAGGTTCATCCATTAATACATGTTCGTTACCAGAAAGAGCAAGGTACCAACCACCATATGGGAAACTTACCTGTTCGGTGGCAAACGCATTATCGAACACATCCTGAGTACCATAAAAGACAGCGCCATCTTTACCTGAACTGTTTTTACCACGTATCGCAAGTTGATACTTGTTCTCGATCTTCCCGATTCCGACATCTTCAAACAGCTCGTCTAAGCCAATAGCAGCGCTGGATACACCCCAGTAATCTTGATTGAAAGGCGGATCTCGGAAGATCGGAGTACGTGTAATAAGAGCTTGCCCTCCTTGAAACAGCTCAAAGGGACCCGCAATAAACGTATTGCCAAGATTACGAGCTATCTCTACAGACTCCCATTGGTTTGGGTGATCGCGATAATTAATACCTAGGACCTGCTCATTACCTTCCAGAGGGTAAACAAAATTTAGAATGTCGTCTTTGGCGAGTGCGATAAGTCGAATATGGAAGCCATCTTGAATGATATTCTCAGCAATCTTGTCCCAGTTTTTCACTTCACCATCAGGGTTAATGGTCACTAAAGTCGAGAAATTATTGAGGATATACATATCCGACACGATCGCGACTTCAATCCGAGAACGAATAATGGATAGTTGCTTTTTTGCCTCTGAATACGATTCGTTTTTAAGAAAAGTTAATTGCTTGGCGTGAAAAAACTCAATCGCGCCTACTATCGTAAGGAAAAAAAGAACAGATACTATTTTGGCAGACCACTGCTTGCTAGAACCACTTGGCATTTACGAACCTCTAACACTTTTGTTCTATATACTGCCTTATAACGGCTCATTTCTGGCGTATTGCTCCAGTATGCCGCTAAGTCACTAAAAATCTATACTAACGTCTACTATCTATCAAATATTGTGCCATTCATCACTTCAGGCCTGTTAACTATACTAATTACTTAATCAAAAAGGGTTAGTAAACCCTATAAAGCTTACATTGTATTGACTCAAACCTTACATTAAAGGATTCATCGATGTTATTTTACATAGACTATTAATCAGCTTGGTACCTCACGACATGAAGCTAAAAACGATTACACTGTGCACATTACTATCGGCCTCAATTACGGTCGCTGTTCACGCACAAGAGAACGCTCTGGCGACAAATGTATCGAGTATTCAATCCCAAGCCGATTCGCTCAATTCTCAAGAACAATCTTTCAAGCAATCAGCTGACCTCATTCGCGCTACCTACGAAAGCCAACTTTACACCCTGCCTGCATTCAAAGAGGGTCACTACGGACTACGCATGTATCGCCAGACATTAGATGATAAGTATTCTGCTGCGGTATGGAGTGACATGGCACGAGTGGCGAGCAAGCTCAACACCCTGTCGAATGACGTTCAAACCATGGAACAAATCGTGCTCTACTCAGAAAAGCGCGTTGCATCTTATGTTGGCGATAGCGATGAGCGCAGTGTTCGACGCTACAACATCACCAAGCACATGCCAGAATACCTCTACCTTGGCGTTGATCTTCTTGGCTCTATGGCGCGTGCCAATGAGTACGGTTTAGAGCACAAAAACGATGCCAAGCTGCGCGAAATCATTCGTCGCTATGATTTCTCACGATACGTGACTAATGAAGACATGGTGAAAGCGTGGGCGGCTCAATTAGCTAATCAGGTATATTGGCTGCGCCAGCTAGGTGAACAGGATGTCGTTGATGAGTTCGTCGATACCTTCAAGAAAGCGTACCCAGACGATAAAGATAAAAAGCTCTCAAGCCAGCAATTCGGCAACAAGATCTATGGTATGACACACGTCATCTTTGGCGATTCCGAATACTATCAGCATCAAGTAAGCGAACAAGATCATCAATGGATCTACGATTACTTCAGAGAAAATATCGATACGATTCTGCTTCGAGCGAAAGAAGATGTGATCGCCGAGGTTGGATTAACCTTCTTATTGGCAGGTTTAGAAGATGAGCCAGTAGTAAAGAAAACTCGACTCGCGATTCAAGCATCTATCGATGAGAAACAAGGCATGATCCCTTCAATTGCTGGCGATTTTGATCTTGAGTACGGTGAACACCGCAACGTGTTAGCAATCATGCTACTCGATTGGCAGCAAGTGAATGAAGCGCCGACCTATGAAGGCAACCCTAAGGTGTTTACTAACATCCCTTACGGACTTATTAAAAACCAACCACCGAAGAACTAGCTGCATACCTAGGTTGGTCATAGAACCCAAAAAGCCGCATACCTTTCAAGGCCTGCGGCTTTTTGCTGTTTGCTACGTCAGTACTCGTATCAAAAGTTGTTAATATCAAAACCTGCGTAGAGATAAAAACAAAGACGACATCAAGCTCCTGACACGGCTTTGTTCGTGCGACCTGAAGTCGTATGAAGTGCTGT
>NZ_AJZD02000267.1:475-679 GCF_000272105.2 Vibrio splendidus 12E03 | reverse complement strand
CTTCTGCGGTGCTTTTAGCTCGCTGAGCTTCAGAGGTTAGTGTTGCTTTCTCGTCCTTCAGGGCTTGTACATCTTGGTTTAGCTGGCTTACTTGATCGTTTAGAGCGTTCATTTTGGTCATGGTTTCTTCATCTGGGCCCGAAGAACAACCTGCAAGTAGAAGTACAGAAGAGGCAGTTGCTGCTATTAACATTTTGTTCATAT
>NZ_AJZD02000267.1:0-465 GCF_000272105.2 Vibrio splendidus 12E03 | reverse complement strand
GGTTTCTTCATCTGGGCCCGAAGAACAACCAGCAAGTAGAAATACAGAAGAGGCAACTGCTGCTATTAACATTTTGTTCATAGATAAATCCTTGAATATAAGTCAGTATCAAAACCGATGTAAGATCATCGGTGAGGTCAATTGTACTTGAAACTCAATCGATTAGCAGAATGAAACGTTAAAAATAACAATGAATTAACGTAACTTACGCTGCACCAAGGAGACGTAAGTTGGACTTGTCTTTACACACATCAACTTAAAGTTATAACTTTAAACGTTTAGGAACAAAAATTCGTTTCATAAAACCGGACATAAACAAACTATGGAGTACTTCAGAATTGTCAAGATATTATGTGTCACTTAGCCTATGACTCAATATCACGAAAGATACTCTCTATTATGGGGGCCAATTTACTTAAATTGGGTTCAATTGAGGTTGACTTATTCTGTAATCGCCACTCATTT
>NZ_AJZD02000266.1 GCF_000272105.2 Vibrio splendidus 12E03 | reverse complement strand
GAGAGCATTGAGGGGATCACCACCGAGCGCGAGCTGGCGGTGGACACCGTGGCGTCATTGACCGAAGACACGACAGTCGCTCAAAAGGTAGAGGAAGTGTTACCCGAGGTGCCTGACGCGTTGGTACGCGCCCGTGAGCAGCAGCAAGTGCAGGAATATTATCGTGCTCAGCAAGCGGCGAGCAGTCCATGGCAACGCTCTAATGGGGTGTCTGAGGCACCGACATTGACCCAAGCGCCTTCTCCTATTGCCGTTCAAGCGAATGTGCCTGGCGATCGTGAGGATTTGCTCTCTACCGATGCGCAGCGACGAAACCTGAAATCGAGATTGGTTGAGCTGGCGAA
>NZ_AJZD02000265.1:20555-20639 GCF_000272105.2 Vibrio splendidus 12E03 | reverse complement strand
ACTGAGCTAAGTCGGCACACTAAATTCTTTATGCTTTTGTCCGTGCTGCTACTCCCTGTTAAAGAGTTTCGACACCAACAAATC
>NZ_AJZD02000265.1:0-20545 GCF_000272105.2 Vibrio splendidus 12E03 | reverse complement strand
TTGCTCTACCTACTGAGCTAAGTCGGCACATAATATTTCTTTGTGCTTTACTGTTGTTGTCTAGGACACCAACAAATAAATTGTGGTGCCCGGAGGCGGAATCGAACCACCGACACGAGGATTTTCAATCCTCTGCTCTACCGACTGAGCTATCCGGGCAACGGAGCGCTATTAAACGGATTTTCTGCATAACCGTCAACACCTTTTTTGAAAATAATTAAAAAAAACGTTCGTTAGTTGTTTTTTTATTCAAAAGTGAGGCTTACGTTTTACCTTGGTTAAAATCTTTCTTGAATTTTGTTACTTTTTCTAAGTATCGGCGCGACTCTTTGTTTGGGTGCTTTTTAGTAAGTGCCCAGTACGCTTGGCTAGGTTGCAGCGAGTTTAAGTCTCGCATTGCTCGCTTTCTGTCCTTACTGAAGGTATTGAGTACGCCACCCGTGCCGCCGTTGTATGCTGAAATCATGCTGTACTCGAGCGTTGTCGGGTGTTTTACATCTTTTAAATAACGATTTTTGAGTATGTAAAAGTATGCGGTGCCAGCATCAATGTTGTTTTCTGGATTGAATAAATACTCAGGACTTGGCTCTCCAGGCTTGTTCTTTACTAGCTTAAACACATCTCGACCAGCGGTTTTAGGCACCACCTGCATAAGACCGTATGCATTCGCCCAGCTCACCGCGTAGGGGTTGAAACTACTCTCTGTTTTGATAATCGCGTAGATCAAGTCTTCAGGGATGTCGTAACGCTGAGATGCTCGTCGAACGATATCGGCATATTGATAACTACGTTGACTGGCGTGATCGGCCACCATTGGGATTTCAACGTAATAGGCTTTTTTAAAGTCGACTTCTTTGGTTTTTAGGTTATTGGCGATCAGGTAATCCGCGAACTGGTTAGCACGCCAAGTCCATTGGATAGGCTTTTTTTCTTGGTCTACAACTTGGTTATAGAGGAAAGGCCTGCCTTCTAATTTGATGCTCTTGGAAGAGAATAGGTCGACATGCGCCGGATCATCTGGCGTCAAAAGCGTTGTCATGATTGCGTTTTTGAGGTGCTTTTTAGGTTCAGTCGAGGAGACTGTTTCTACTGTTATGAGGCCTTCGCTAAAGTTTACTTCGGAGCGGCTTAGGTAGTTATCTATATATTTCACATAGTTACTCTTGCCCGCCATCTTTACTTCACTGCTGCCCCAACGTTTTTGGATATTGCCAGAAAAGCTATTAATTAAAGAGTCTAACGCCCCAGTGTCTTTTTCAAATTGACCGGGTAGCTCCGCTAAATTACTGACAAATCGGTTGGTTGGTTCGTAATTAACATCATAAATGCTTTCGACAAATTCACGACTGCAGCCAGTTAACAACATGGCTGTTAGGAAGTAACTTAGCTTTTTCATAGTTCCTCATACAAAAATGACATCGCAGCGTTAACCATGATGTCATTAAAATTTGCTTAAATAAATGTCTTATTCGCTTGGTGGAGTGTAGCCATCAATAACGACATCTTTACCTTCGAAAAGGAAGTTAACCATCTCAGTTTCAAGAAGTTTACGATGTTCAGGATCCATCATATTTAGCTTCTTCTCATTGATAAGCATGGTTTGCTTGCTTTGCCATTGCCCCCAAGCTTCTTTAGAGATGTTGTCAAAGATACGCTTACCTAAGTCACCTGGGTAAAGTTGAAAATCTAGGCCTTCAGCATCTTTTTGAAGGCGAGCACAAAATACAGTGCGGCTCATAGTGGTTCCTCTTATCGCGTTCGTTGATTCAAACGTCGTCGTTCAGTTCAAAGGGTAGGCTCTCAATAAGCTGCTTCACAGGAGCGGCTAGGCCAATTTCTTCCGGTTTTGATAAGTTATACCAGAGACCTTTAGTCCCTTCCATTATCAAATCTGGTTGTTTATCTAATTTCACCAATACTGGCGTGATATCTAAGTGGTAGTGGCTGAAAGTATGTCTAAACGCAATCATGGTCTTGATCGAATTGGTTTGAGTGTCTTTGATCGAGCGAAGATCTAGTTGATGTTCGATCTCTGCGTTTTCATTTTGAGGGAAACAAAACAATCCGCCCCAGATACCAGATTGAGGGCGCTGTTCGAGCCACACTTGGTTATCGTGATACAGAATCACAAACCATGTTTCTTTTACTGGCTTTTCTTTCTTAGGCTTTTTACCTGGGAAGTCGAGCTGTTTATCGAGCTTCTTGGCCTCACACATGCTTTCAATCGGGCACAAGGTGCACTTAGGCTTGCTACGGGTACAAACCATCGCACCCATGTCCATCATTGCTTGGTTGTACTTATCGACATCTTTGTTCGGAGTATGTGCTTCGGCATGTTTCCAAAGCAGGTTCTCGACTTTCTTTTGCCCCGACCAACCTTCAACGGCAAAACTTCTCGCTAGCGTTCGTTTTACATTACCATCAAGAATCGCATGAGGAAGCTTATGAACCGAAGACAACACTGCAGCAGCAGTCGAGCGACCAATCCCCGGTAGCGCGTTCATCTCTTCGATAGAAAGCGGGAATTCACCACCGTATTGCTCAGCAACGATCTTGGCTGCTTTATGTAGATTGCGAGCTCGTGCGTAATAACCAAGCCCTGTCCATAAGTGGAGTACCTCATCTTGTTCGGCGTTCGCTAGGTCGATAACCGTTGGAAATCGTTCTAAGAAGCGTTGGTAGTATGGAATCACCGTAGCAACCTGAGTTTGCTGAAGCATGATTTCAGATAGCCAAACGGTGTAGGCGGTTTTGTTTTGTTGCCAAGGTAATTCTTTACGCCCGTAGGCGTCATACCACTTTAATATGGCGGTTGCGAAAGGAGTCACGACATGCTCTATGCTTTGCTATTATTAGAAGTGAAATTGCACCACACTTAACGTTGGATGTAAAACAGACAAATTGTGTGGGAATTTATCCACGGAAAGACTTGCACCGAAGGCAATTCTTTGGATAATCCCCGCTTTGATTAATCAATGTGCAGGCAAAAATCAATGAGTGAAGTGACCACTAACGAATATACTGAAGACGGCAAACTGGTTCGTAAGATCCGTAGTTTTGTTCGCCGCGAAGGCCGCTTAACAAAAGGCCAAGAGAACGCGATGAATGAATGTTGGCCAACAATGGGTATCGACTACAACCCAGAGCTTCTTAACTGGAAAGAAGTATTTGGCAACGATAACCCAGTTGTACTAGAGATTGGCTTCGGTATGGGTGCATCACTGGTTGAAATGGCAAAGAACGCACCTGAGAAAAACTTCTTAGGTATTGAAGTTCACAGCCCAGGTGTTGGTGCTTGTTTAGGTACAGCGCGTGATGCTGGCGTAACTAACCTGCGTGTAATGTGTCACGATGCAGTAGAAGTATTTGAACACATGATTCCAGATAGCAGCCTGCATACACTGCAACTGTTCTTCCCTGACCCATGGCACAAAGCTCGTCACCACAAACGTCGTATCGTTAAGGCTGAGTTTGCAGAAATGGTTCGCGGTAAGCTTCAACTTGATACTGGTATTTTCCACATGGCAACAGACTGGGAAAACTACGCAGAGCACATGATTGAAGTGATGAACGTCGCTCCAGGCTTCGAGAATATCGCTGAAGATGGTGATTACATTCCTCGTCCGGATGAGCGCCCACTAACTAAGTTTGAAGCTCGTGGCCACCGCTTAGGTCATGGTGTTTGGGACATTAAGTTCAAACGTACTAAGTAACTCCGAATCAAATTAAGTGAAGGGCAGTCCGACTTAGGATTTAACCCCTACACTTTATGGGATTGATTAAAGCCAACATTATTGTAATGTTGGCTTTTTTGTCCTTAGGCTTTTATTGCTATAAAGGCTTAAGGACAGAAAGTAACGTTACACCCCTACAAAAATAACAATATAGAAGTAAGCGCACATGAAACCAACTCAAGCTATTTTGGCCGAGATCTTAGACGAAGTTCGTCCTTTAATTGGACAGGGAAAGGTCGCTGATTATATCCCTGCACTGGCTCGCGTATCGAACCAGAAACTGGCGATTGCGGTATACACAAACGAAGGTGAGGTGATTAAAGCAGGCGATGCTGAAGAAGCATTTTCTGTGCAATCTATCTCTAAAGCCTTGAGTCTTACGTTAGCTATGGTGCTATACAAGCCTGAAGAGATTTGGCAACGCGTTGGTAAAGAGCCTTCTGGTCAAGCCTTTAACTCGATGATTCAGCTTGAGATGGAGCAGGGGATTCCCCGCAACCCGTTTATCAATGCGGGTGCTATTGTCGTAGCAGATCTATTACAAAGCCGCCTGTCAGCACCGAGACATCACTTGTTAGAGTTTGTGCGCCAGTTGTCGGGTGATACTCATATCGTGTACGACAAGATAGTAGCGGCTTCAGAAATGATGCACAGCGATCGCAATGCGGCTATCGCTTACTTGATGCGTTCATTTGGTAACTTTGAAAACGATGTTATCCCTGTTCTGAACAACTACTTTCATGCCTGTGCGCTTAAAATGACTTGTGTGGATTTGGCGAAAACCTTTAGCTATTTGGCAAACAAAGGTGTCTCAGTTCAGACCAAGAAAGAGATCATCACGCCAGTTCAAACCAAGCAGTTGAATGCTCTACTCGCGACATGTGGTTTATACGATGGGGCGGGGGAATTTGCTTATCGTGTAGGTATGCCAGGAAAATCGGGTGTGGGTGGCGGTATTATTGCCATCGTTCCGGGTGAGATGACCATCGCTGTGTGGTCTCCAGAGTTGGATCCTTCTGGTAACTCACTTGCTGGTACTAAGGCGCTAGAGCTGCTTTCAGAGCGAATTGGTCGTTCTATTTTTTAGAAGAAAGATGCGAGATGCGAGCACGGACTTCGTCCTATAGAACGCTTCGCTCCGAGAGGAGCTATAAAACAAAAGGGTTGATCCTAAAGCCAACCCTTACACAATACTTCCCGAATTTATTCGTCTTCTTCAGCCATAAAGGCTTCCAGCAAATCGTTGAGGAATAGCTTCCCTTTTTCAGTGATCTGCCAGTGAGTGTCGGTTTCATTCAAGTAACCTAGCTCTTTAGCCCATTTGATCGTCTCTTGAATTGAGTCAAAACCAAGCCCCGTTGTATCGATGAAATCTTGCTTTGGACAGGCTTCCATTAATCTAAAGCGGTTCATAAAGAACTCAAAAGGGCGGTCTTCATTCGGCACTTCAAACTCATCGGATAGGTACGGTTTCACCATATTCTGATACGCTGCTAGGTAGCCTCTAGGGTGCTTAACCTTTGTGGTGCGAACAATGCGCCCATCAGCAAAGCTTAGCTTGCCATGAGAGCCACAGCCGATACCTAGGTAGTCACCGAAGCGCCAATAGTTAAGGTTATGCTGACATTGATAGCCGGGCTTACTGTAGCCTGAAATTTCGTACTGCACATAGCCTGCGTCTGCGAGTCTCTTATGACCTAAGTCGAAAATATCCCAAAGATCATCATCGTCAGGCAGCTTTGGCGTTTTGTAATAGAACATGGTGTTAGGTTCTATTGTTAGCTGATACCAAGATAAATGTGGAGGGTTAAGCTCAATCGCTTTGTCTAGATCAGCTAATGCTTGATCTATGCTTTGATCCGGCAAGCCGTGCATAAGATCTAAGTTGAAACTATTCAATCCGATCTTATGTGCTAAGTGAGCTGCATTTACAGCTTCATCTTGACCATGGATACGCCCAAGTCTTTCTAGCTTCTCTTGCTCAAAGCTTTGCACACCAACCGAGATTCGACTCACCCCTGCCTTTTGGTAACCTGCAAAACGTTCAGCTTCAATGGTGCCTGGGTTGGCTTCCATGGTGATTTCGATTTCTTGTTTGAACGGGATACGTTGTTCAATGCCTTGGAGTAATCGACCTATCCCTTCAGGAGAGAATAGGCTCGGAGTACCACCACCAATAAAGATTGAGTGCAGTGGACGAGGTGCGCCATTGAGTTGGTATTTTTCGATATCGGTATCGAGATCCTCAAGTAGCGCATCGATGTACTCTTTTTCAGGAATCTCGGCTTTCAGAGCGTGTGAGTTGAAATCACAATACGGACACTTTTGTACACACCATGGGATGTGTACATAGAGGCTAAGTGCTGGTGGTATAAGCGCTGTATCGTGCATTACAGAGCTTGCTCCTTGATTGCTTCGAATAGAGAAGCAAGGGCTTTACCGCGGTGTGAAAGCTGCTTTTTACGTGTAGATTCTAGCTCAGCAGATGCGCAGTTATCTTCTGGTACAAAGAATACAGGATCGTAGCCAAAGCCATTCTCACCGTGCTCTTCCGTCAGAATGCGACCTTCCCATTTACCGTGACACACCAATGGTGTTGGATCGTTTTCGTGACGCATTAGCACCAACACACAGTGGAAACGAGCAGTACGCTTTTCAGTTTCCACACCTTGCATGGCATCAAGCAGCTTTTCAATGTTTTGCTTATCCGTCGCCCCTTCACCAGAGTAACGCGCTGAGTAGATACCGGGTGCACCATTAAGGTAATCAACTTCTAAGCCAGAATCGTCAGCGATCGCTGGCAGCCCTGTCTCTTTCGCAGCATGGCGAGCCTTGATGATGGCATTTTCAATGAAAGTTGTTCCTGTTTCAGCGACTTCTGAAACATTAAACTCACTTTGTGCGACAACGTCAAAACCAAACTCAGACAGAATATCTGCCATCTCGCGAACTTTACCTTGGTTGCCTGTGGCTAAAACAATCTTACTCATGGGGATGTGGCTCTAATAAGTTAGTGAACAGAAAAGTGACGGCTGAACCTACTCTTCTATATAGAATTTTTGTGTGAATCGCAGTGGACCAGTGCCTTTCAAACCTGCGTTAACATCGATATTAAAAGTGATGTTTTCTTCGTGTGTTACAGGGAACTCAGCTAGGTAATAAATCGCATCACCTTCCTTTATTTCGCGGAAGTTAAGCGTGCGAGTGTTGCCTACAAGGTTCTTCGCTGTTCCCGTGATTTTAGCCGTTGTTGCTGGCTTGCCAAGGGAAGCTTTGTCTAACACGCTGATGTTTAGAATCGCAGAGTAGCCATTTCGCTTAAGCTTGTATTGCTTAGCGACTTGAGCCGTTAAAAATGTCGAGTTAAAAGCCGAGTAGTGAACCTCGACATCCTTGATGTTTTTAAATTGTCCTGCTGAGCTTGGTAGGGCAACAAGAGCGGTGAGTAGTGCTGTAATCCATAGACGCATAGTGACTCCAATAAATAGCAAAAAGCCATCATAGGATGGCTTTGACTTCAGTTGGGATTTGACTTGGCGAGCATATTCGAACTTGCTTATGCCGACCGAGTTCTCCCTTTTCTATCTTAATTTGCCCTTTAGCGACCTTAAACTGTTTCGCAAGGTATTTCGCTAAGTGGGCATTGGCTTTGCCATCAACCGGTGGTGAGGTAATGGCAATTTTTAGTTCTTCGCCGTGCAGGCCAACGATTTTATCGCGGCTTGCTTTGGGTTGGATATAAAGCCTAAGAAGAATATCGTCCTCCTCGGCCCAAACGGCTTTTGGCATCGTCAAAGTACCTGATGTTCGTACTTGAATTATAGCTGATACCAAATAGGGCCGATCATGTCGCCCATTAGGAAGTTTGCAAACTGCAGTACAATAAACAAAACCAGTACGCTTAGATCGAAACCACCCATGTCAGGAAGGATACGGCGAATAGGCATTAACATTGGTTCAGTCAGTTGATGGAACACGTACTCGATTGGGCTTCGGCCTTGGCTAACCCAGCTCAGGATTGCACGGATTAGTAGAACCCAGAAAATTAAACCTCCCGCCGCTTTGAGCAGAGAAAGGGCGCCAAAGATCAGGAAGCTGATATCAAATACAGCCGCACCGCCAGAGATAATCAAGCTTAGAGCGACGAACTTAAGTACACACAGTACATAAGCGAAAACAACAGTCGCAAGGTCAAGGCTGCCGATTGATGGAATCACTCGGCGTAGTGGGGCTACAACCGGTTGTGTCGCTTTTACGATAAATTGTGAGAACGGGTTGTAGAAATCTGCACGTGATGCTTGTAGCCAGATACGCAAGATCACAACCATGATGTAAAGATCAAAAACGGTCGAGATCAGAAAGCTCATCGAATTCATATTGTTTCCTTTTTCGGATTTACTTGCCGCTTAGGTATAACCCGAACGACATAATGCTTTTGTACTGTAACGAGTATTAAAACAGTTTTTCCATCTCTTCAGCTCGAGCGACTGCCGCTTGCATGGCTTTGGCTACGATGTCTGATAGTTGATGGTCGTTAAACGTGCGCAGTGCTTCTGCGGTCGTGCCGCCTTTTGAAGTCACTTGTTCACGCAGTGTAGATAATTCAGTATTTGGATTCGCTACCACCATCTCTGCCGCGCCTAATGCAGACTGCTGCACTAATTTACGAGCGGTTTCTTGGTCAAAACCTTGGTTAATTGCTTCAGCTTGCATCGCTTCCATAAACAGGAAGAAGTAAGCCGGAGCACTCCCCGCCGCCGCAATGATATTGTTGATGCCAGACTCTTGTTCAACCCAGCTTACCTCACCTACGGCTTGCATTAGTTGAGAAGCGAACTCTTTATCGCCCTGACTAACCGTTGAGTCAGCATAAAGGCCGCTCATCCCTTTACCAAGTAGTGATGGCGTGTTTGGCATCACACGAACAAGGTTCAGCTGGCAGTTTAACATCTCATTGAGTCGATTCGCATTAATACCCGCGGCAATTGAGATAACCAGTTTGTTGCTGAAGTCGATATCTTGTAAGGGTTTGCATACATCAGCCATCATTTGTGGCTTCACGGATAACACAACAACGTCTGCTTGCTCTGCTGCGGCAATATTATCGCTGGTGGTATTGATGCCGTACTCTTGCTCTAACGGCAGCCTTCTGGTGTCTGAAGGCGCTGTGGCCGTAATCTTTTGCGCTGGGTAACCACTCGCCACTAAGCCCGCTACAATCGAGCGAACCATATTTCCCGCCCCAATAAAGGCGATGTTCTTATGTTCCATATATAAAATCCTGAGCGTGTCGCTGCGCAGTTAAAGCGAAGCGATATCAATACTTATCATCGACTTTTGGTCGCTAACTATTTGCTATTTCGCGTAATTACGAGCACCGAAGATAGCCGTTCCAATACGAACCATTGTGCTGCCAGCCTCAACTGCTGCATCCATATCACCACTCATACCCATCGAAAGGGTATCTATGTTTGGATACTTTGCGGCTAGCTTGTCTTTAAGCTCCGCCAGTTGAGAAAATGCATTAAGCTGAGATTGATAGTCAGATACGTTTGCAGGAATCGACATCAATCCTCTTAAGGTGAGGTTAGGAAGCGACGAAATCAACTCCGCGAGTGCAAAAACTGTTTCTTCTGACGTTCCAGACTTGGATTCTTCACCACTGGTGTTTACCTGAATCAAAACTTGCAAAGGTGGAAGTTCGCTTGGTCGTTGATCACTAAGTCTTTGTGCGATCTTATCGCGATCGACGGAATGCACCCATTGGAAGCTTTCCGCGATTGGGCGGGTTTTATTGGATTGAATTGGACCAATAAAATGCCACTCTAAATTTAGGTTAGAATGTTGTTCTGAAAAGTGTTTTACTTTATCTACACCTTCTTGAACATAGTTTTCACCAAAGGCAACTTGGCCTCCGAGTGCGGCTTCTAGAATCGCATCAATAGGTTTCGTTTTGCTGACGGCTAAAAGTTGCACGGACTCTGGAGCTCGTCCGCACTTTTGCTCAGCACTACGAATCTGTGAGGTGATTTGTTCGATATTTTGTTGAATACTACTCATAGCTGACTTTACTTAAGGGAAAATAAATGGATATCACTGAGTTACTAGATTTTAGTGTAAAGCATAACGCGTCAGATCTACATCTTTCTGCGGGTGTATCTCCAATGGTACGTATAGATGGTGAAGTAAGGAAGCTTGGAATCCCAGCTTTGAGTCATACTGATGTGCATCGTTTGGTTTTTGAGATCATGAGCGATTCACAGCGCGGCGAGTTTGAAGAAAAATTGGAAGTCGACTTCTCTTTTGAATTACCCAATGTTGGTCGCTTCCGTGTTAATGCGTTTAACCAAGCTCGTGGCTGCTCTGCTGTCTTTCGAACTATTCCTGTCGAAATCCCGACTTTAGATCAGTTAGGTGCACCTGAGATCTTCGAAAGGATTGCTAACTACGAAAAAGGCTTAGTGCTCGTTACTGGTCCAACTGGCTCTGGTAAATCAACGACTCTTGCTGCGATGGTTGATTACGTAAATCGCAACCACAATAAGCATATCCTGACGATTGAAGACCCGATTGAATTCGTTCACACCAATAATAAATGCTTAGTCAACCAGCGTGAAGTTCACCGTGATACTCACAGTTTTAAAGCGGCACTGCGCAGTGCGTTACGTGAAGACCCGGACGTGATTCTTGTTGGTGAGCTTCGTGATCAAGAGACGATCAGTTTAGCGCTAACCGCAGCAGAAACGGGTCATTTAGTGTTTGGTACTCTGCATACTAGTTCTGCGGCTAAAACGATCGACCGTATTATCGATGTGTTCCCAGGTAGCGATAAAGATATGGTTCGTTCGATGTTGTCTGAATCACTGCGCTCGGTGATAGCCCAGAAGCTGCTAAAGCGTGTTGGTGGTGGTCGTGTGGCTTGTCATGAAATCATGATGGCGACACCTGCTATTAGAAACTTGATTCGTGAAGACAAGGTCGCGCAGATGTATTCGATCATTCAAACGGGCGCAGCACATGGTATGCAGACCATGGAGCAAAATGCGAAGCAGCTGATGGCTCAAGGCCTGGTTGATTCGGAAGAGGTCGAGAGAAAGATCGAAATTGAAACCTCAATGTTTTAATCAAGGTAAACAAAATGGAATTGAATCAAATTCTTGAAGGGATGCTGTCTCAAAAGGCATCGGATCTTTATATCACTGTCGATGCGCCAATCCTGTTTCGTGTGGATGGTGAATTATGCCCCCAAGGAGAGAAGCTGAATGCGGCTCAGGTTGCTCAATTACTTGATGCGATGATGGAACAAGACCGACGTGATGAATATCAGCAAACGCGTGAGGCTAATTTTGCGATTGTGCGTGACTTTGGTCGTTTTCGTGTCAGTGCATTCTTTCAGCGAGAGCTGCCTGGAGCGGTCATTCGACGTATCGAGACTAACATCCCAACCTTTGAGCAACTAAAGCTTCCTGATGTATTGCAAGACCTGTCAATTGCTAAGCGCGGACTTGTGCTGGTGGTTGGGGCGACTGGCTCTGGTAAATCGACCTCAATGGCTGCAATGACAGGCTATCGTAACACCAATCGATCAGGGCATATTTTAACAGTTGAAGATCCGATTGAGTTCGTCCACGAACATAAGAAATGCATCGTGACGCAACGTGAGGTTGGACTCGACACCGAGAGCTATGAAGTTGCGCTTAAGAACTCGTTACGCCAAGCCCCAGACATGATCTTGATTGGCGAAATCCGTAGCCGTGAGACCATGGAATACGCGATGACTTTTGCTGAAACGGGTCACTTGTGTATGGCAACCTTGCACGCCAATAACGCTAACCAAGCGTTAGAACGTATTCTCCACTTGGTGCCGAAAGAGCAGAAAGAACAGTTTTTGTTTGATTTGTCGATGAACCTACGTGGTGTCGTCGCTCAGCAACTTATTCGCGACAAGAATGGCAGCGGGCGTCATGGTGTATTCGAGATTCTGCTGAATAGCCCTCGTGTGTCCGACTTGATTCGTCGTGGTGAACTGCACGAACTGAAAGCAACCATGGCTAAATCGAAAGAAATTGGTATGCAGACTTTTGACCAAGCTTTGTATGATTTAGTGATAGCGGGCAAGATCAGTGAAGAGGACGCGTTCCACAGCGCCGATTCTGCTAATGACTTGCGCTTAATGCTCAAAACTAGGCGTGGTGATGACGACTACGGAACTGGGGCTTTGGCTGGAGTGAAGATAGACATGGGGTGATAAAAAACTCCTAGTTTAATTCTAGGTTAAAATCAGGCGTTCACATATTCATCGTTCGACTGCGTCTGTATTATCAACGCTTCTTGTTCTTAGGCTCATTGATTACGCCTGCGTCAGTCGAAGTATGGTTCATATAACCTGCATTATTAGAGCTTGACGAACTGCATGCTGATATTACTAGAGCTACGAAGATTACTAAAAAAATTTTCATAATCATTCTCACTTATCCAATTACTAATGTGTTAGACATTACGTCGTATAATTAGTATAGGTTCAAAAAATACTTTCAGTATTTAGTGATTAATTTCTTATTAACAATATTGCGCTTCAAACCAGCTCTCTAAAATGACGACTGCAGACTGGTTATCGACATTGCCCTTGCTTAATGCTTTATAGCCGCCCATTTCAAAAAGTTCGGACCTTGCTTCTGTGGTCGAGAGTCTTTCATCATGTAGTTCAACATCGACACCAAAACGTCCTTTAAGACGGTTAGCGAACTTCTTTGCTCTAGGTGTGATGGTAGCTAAGTCTTTACCATGAAGGTCGGTAGGAAGGCCAACCACAATAAGGTTCGGCTGCCACTCCTTAATTTGCTTTTCGATATCGTCCCAATTTGGGATGCCATCTTTGGCTTTAAAAGCTTTTAGAGGGCTTGCTGTGCCCGTGACTTCTTGTCCTATCGCACTGCCGATACTTTTTGTACCGTAGTCAAATGCCATAATTGTTCGTGACATGGGGTTTCCAAATTTATCTGTGTTTGAGAGTGTCTGTTTATTTTATTTCGCTGATCTGAACTAGGCGTGACCAGCGTCTGCTGAAAGCTGAGCCGCATTAATGCCTAACATCTGCACGGCGACTTTCCAGCGGTCAGAAATCGGTGTATCGAAGATGACCTTCGGATCGGCTTCAACGGTTAACCATGAGTTCTCGGTCAGTTCGTTTTCCAGTTGTCCCGGTTCCCACCCTGCATACCCAAGTGCGACTAAATAATTCATCGGCTCATCTTCTGTGCCCAGCACCATCAAGATATCTTTTGAGGTCGTCACCGAGATTTGGTCTGTCATGTTGATGCTGGATTGATAACTGCCTTTAGGTTTGTGTAAAATAAACCCACGGTCTTCTGCGACCGGTCCACCGTTCAATACTGGCTTATCAAGACTTGCTTGATTGGACTTCGGCTGTTCAGAATCAACCTCAACTTGTTTAAGCATGCTGCCGACAGTGACATCGATAGGGGCGTTGATCATTAAACCCATCGCACCTTCGTCGTTGTGTTCACAAAGGTAAATTACCGAATTTTGAAAGTAGGGGTCTTTCATTCCGGGCATAGCAACCAGAAAGTGGTTCGTTAAATTCATAGAGCCTCCTGCCAGTGTGTTCCCAGTAAAGGAAAAAGAGCGGCGTGAAGCCGCTCATTGATTCTGTGCCATTTGCGAATAGCTAAGGCTTTCTTTAGTTTAGGCTATTTAGCGTTAACGCGACGCTCGATTGCGTCCATTAATTTACCTGTTACCGAAATATCAAAAGCAGCTTCAATTTCACGGATACAAGTAGGGCTAGTTACGTTAATTTCTGTCAGCTTGTCACCGATAACATCAAGTCCTACAAAGATTAAGCCTTTTTCTTTTAGTGAAGGAGCGACTGCTCGTGCGATAGCCCAATCTGTTTCACTTAACGGACGAGCTTCACCCGTACCGCCGGCTGCTAGGTTACCGCGTGTTTCCCCTTTAGCAGGAATACGAGCTAGGCAGTAAGGCATTGGCTCACCGTCAACCACAAGAATACGCTTGTCACCATTGCTGATGTCAGGAACAAAAGTCTGTGCCATTGCGTAGTTTTGACCGTGGTTCGTCAGCGTTTCAATGATCACCGATACGTTTGGATCGCCTTCCTTCACGCGGAATATTGACGCACCACCCATACCATCAAGTGGTTTAAGGATCACATCACCGTGCTTCTCGCGGAATTCTTTAATCTTTTCCGCTTTACGAGTCACGATGGTTGTCGGGGTTAGTTCTGGGAACCAAGCCGTGAACAACTTCTCGTTACAATCACGTAGGCTTTGTGGTTTGTTTACGATCAGGGCGCCGTTCTCTTCAGCACGCTCAAGAATGTAAGTCGCGTAAATGTATTCAGTATCAAACGGAGGATCTTTACGCATCAATACTGCATCTAAATCAGATAGCGCGATTGTCTGTTCTGACTTGAATTCGTACCAACCGTTTGGATCTTCTTTGAGTTCTACAACCTTAGTGTCAGCAATGGCTACGCCTTGATCTAAGTGTAGATCATCCATTTCCATGTAATGGATTTCGTAACCACGACGCTGAGCTTCAAGCATCATGGCAAAGCTAGAGTCTTTTTTGATGTTAATGGATGAAATTGGATCCATTACGATGCCAAGTTTGATCATTTTTTTCTCCTAGCCTAGATCGCCAAAACGGACTTGTAAGGCAGTAATTGCAGTTAGAGCTGCTGTCTCGGTACGAAGTACACGTGGGCCGAGTAGCGTCTCTTCAAATTTATATTGTTCTGTCATGCCTATTTCTTCAGCGGACAGTCCACCTTCAGGGCCAATCAATAGGCGCACCTTGCTGATAGGTTCTGGAAGGGTGTTAATTGAGTACTTTGCGCGAGGGTGTAGGTTTAGCTTTAGTGCTTCGCTTGGTTCGCTACACCACTCTTCAAGCTGCATGATTGGGCGAATCACAGGAACGGTATTACGACCACACTGTTCACACGCCGCGATAGCAATCTTTTGCCACTGTGCGAGTTTTTTCTCGAAGCGTTTTGTATCAAGCTTAACGCCGCAGCGCTCTGAAATTAGAGGGGTAATGGTGTTCACACCAAGCTCTACCGATTTCTGAATCGTGAACTCCATTTTGTCGCCACGTGAAATCACCTGGCCTAAATGTAAGTCTAATGGAGATTCGCTGCTGCGCTCGATGCGTTCAGTAACATTAACGGTGACATTCTTCTTTGATACTTCAGCTATCGTCGCAGGGAATTCAGCGCCACTGCCATCAAATAGAAGAACATCTTGGCCTTCTTTCATGCGGAGGACACGACCAACATGACCCGCGGCATCTTCGCCTAAAGCGAGTGAACCTAACTGATGAATGCGTTCTGGGTGATGGATACGAGGGATTCTCATGCTGGTAAACCTATAAATATGTTCATTTGGGTATTTTGTCTCTGCCTAACATGGATGCTTTTAGTTGAAAAAACAAGGGTAGAGCAAGAGTTTCAAGGGCAATTCTGAAACTCTTGTTTGAGATAGCTGGAATGTTGATTGTACGAGTGACGTTATTTACAAGCAGGGTAAACAAATGGGTTGTGATTACCTTGGATGGCATAGATTCGCTCATCACGAGTACATTCCCACTTGTCGACAGGAAATTGCTTGTTCCACGCCATCATTAGGTTGGTTTGTTGCTTAGATAGTTTGAAACCATACTCTTGGCTCATGTAAAGGTAAGTACGTGCGATAGAGCCTTTTGCTCTGTCTGGCGGCATAACTTTACGCTGCTTGAAGTTGACCTGCATTTCACACTGACCATAGCTCACACCATCCATGCCATTCCACTGACTGAAGTTGTAGTTGGAGCGATCACCGTTAACCTCGCCAATGGCCGGAGTTAGGTTGTGAAGGTCGGCTTCCATGGATTTGAATATTTTGTCATTGCGAGTGCAGTTCTTGCGCCCACCATCTTGCCAACACTGACGCTGGTGGCCAAATTGCCAAGCTGGAACCACGTGTTCCCACTCAATTCGACTCGCCCGCTTTTGTTGTTTTCGGACTTGATAGCCACAGCCATCAAGGTCGGGAATGCCTTTCTTTTTGTCCTTCCATGTAATGTCACAGCCGCAATAAAATGAAGTCGGATGGTCGAGGTAAATCTTCACCGCTTCTCTTTTTGCTTTGGAAAATGAGCTCGGTGGTGCGGCGAGAACGCTTTGGGTTACCAGTAGGCCAAATACTATTGTTAAGTAAAAAAATACAGGTAGGCCAAATGCTTTGAAGGTGAGTTTTTGCATAGAAAAAGACTGATAAAAGTATGATAAACATCAGTCTAGCACTCAAATGTTAGATCTCTCTATTAGATTTGTTCTACCGAGTAAATCAACCTGTCACTAGCTTAGTTGAATTCCCGTGAAAGCTAAGGTTTGCTGGCACAATTGGCAGCGGTAGTTCGATTGATTCCGAAGTACTTTGTTGTGTCGTCTGATTGATAATGGGTAAGTGGTGCACTCACATCGATATTCAAAGGTTTTCCCTTGAACTGACGCGATTTCAAAGCTGTGAGTTGTTCTGGCTGGCACGTTGAATACTTTTTCCATCACGTATTTCCACTCGTTTCCGTGAGGCCTAACACGTCCGAAAACCTGATGCGTGATCAGGTGTGCGAGTTCATGTGGCACAACCTCGTTGATGAAGGCATCTTCATTTTCAGCGAATAGTACGTGGTTGAGCTTAATTTCGTTGAGCTGAAGATAGGCCTTTCCCGCCGCTTTGCCTCTTAACTTGAAGGTGATAATGGGGTGCGGAAAATCACGAGAGAAATGTTGATTTGCGATAGCTAGGCACTCGGCCAGTTTCTTATTTGCTCGATGTTGTTGCGGGGTGTAAGACAAACGTTGTTAACTCCAAATAAAAGGCCTCAGCGTTTTAGCTAAGGCCTCATCATAACATTGCTCGTTAATATGGCGATTATTTATAGATGGTGATTCTTCTTGATGATCTCGTGATAAGCATGCCATGTACCATAGCCAAGTAGTGGCATGGTGACGATCATTCCTATGCCGTAGGTAGCAAAGCCCACCAGAATACCGGCACAAATAATACTCGCCCATACCACCATCGCAGGGATGTTCGATTTCACGGCATTAAAGCTAGTGAAAATCGCACTCATCACATCGACGCGTCTCTCCATCATTAACGGAATTGAAAATGCTGAGATGCTAAATATGAGGCTTGCGATAACAAAACCAATCACAGAACCCGTAATTAAGAAGGGAGCGAACTCAGCCAGTGGTGCGCCTTGCACTGAAGGGTAGAGCGCGTGCAATAACGCAGCGATACGCATCCAGAATATCATCGCAACCATCAATACGATCGCAAAAGCCCATTGGTGGGTTGAGTTACGAGTGATGGCTTTCATCGAATGCAGCAGACTGGCGTTGTGGCCTTTTTCTCTTTCCCAAGCTGCGTCATATAAGCCTAAGGCAAGAAACGGCCCTATTAGCATGTACACGATCAGGCTTGGCATCACGACCAAGTGTGTTCCTTGCCATTGGACAAGCTGAACAATGGCAATTGCCGCTCCCATGAAGCACAAACCGTAGAATGCGCTGATTAATGGCATTCTTACTAAGTCATGCAGAGCAAGCGACAACCAATGAAAGGGTGCGGAAATACTGATTTGGTTACAAGGAATGGTGCGAGCGTAATCCTTATCGCTGACCTTGTGTTTTTTATCGTTTAGTTCGGATGGGTGCGCGGTACGAGGCATAGATCCCCCTAGTTAAATAACGTCCTAGTTATAATTCCATAAGGCTCATCGATGTGGCTTGTGTGAGAGTTATGGGGTTGAGCTAAATTGCTCTTTGTCATCCCAGTTTTTGTTCTAGCGTGCATTTAACGAACGTTATCAGACTGAATTAATTTAAGTTAAATGTGAGCTTGATCGCTTAGGAGTTACCTTAACTATTGTCAGTAGTGTTAGAAAACACAAATTATCAGCGGCTTTTTATACTAAGTGGTTAACGGTAAAGAAGGGCGTTATATAAGAGAATGGCGAGTGAAAGTAAGGTAAGTACATAAAAATAAAGCCCTTACTAAGAAGTAAGGGCTTTAAAGAAACAAATCGCAGTGGCTAAATTATTTTAGGCCAGCGAAGTCCGCAAGGATTGCTGCTTTGTCAGTCGCTTCCCAAGGGAACTCTTCACGACCGAAGTGGCCGTATGCAGCAGTCTGCTTGTAGATAGGCTGAAGAAGGTTCAACATCTCTTGAAGACCGTATGGACGTAGGTCGAAGTTTTGACGAACTGCTTCAATGATAATTTCGTGAGCTACTTTTTCAGTACCAAACGTTTCAACCATGATAGATGTTGGATCAGCAACACCGATAGCGTAAGACAGTTGAATCTCACAACGGTCAGCCATGCCAGCAGCAACGATGTTTTTCGCAACGTAACGAGCCGCATAAGCTGCAGAACGGTCTACTTTTGATGGATCTTTACCAGAGAATGCACCGCCGCCGTGACGAGCTGCGCCGCCGTAGGTATCAACGATGATCTTACGACCTGTTAGACCACAGTCACCCATTGGGCCACCGATTACGAAACGGCCTGTTGGGTTGATGAAGAAGTTAGTGTCTTTGTTGATCCACTCAGCAGGAAGTACTGGCTTGATGATCTCTTCCATTACTGCTTCACGTAGGTCAGGTGTTGTTACTGAGTCGCAGTGTTGAGTCGAAAGAACAACAGCGTCGATACCAACGATCTTACCTTGGTCGTATTGGAACGTAACTTGAGATTTCGCATCTGGGCGAAGGAAGTCAAGTTTACCGCTCTTACGTACTTCAGCTTGCTTTTTAACAAGAAGGTGAGAGTAAGTAATTGGAGCCGGCATTAGGATTGGTGTTTCGTTAGTCGCGTAACCAAACATGATACCTTGGTCGCCTGCGCCTTGCTCTTTAGGATCTTCTTTATCAACACCTTGGTTGATGTCTGGAGATTGCTTACCAATTGTGTTTAGAACAGCACAAGAGTCAGCGTCAAAGCCCATATCAGAATGAACGTAACCAATTTCACGTACTGTTTCACGAGTGATTTCTTCGATATCAACCCATGCAGACGTTGTTACTTCACCGCCAACCATAACCATGCCGGTTTTAACGTAAGTCTCACAAGCAACACGTGCTTTTGGATCTTGTTCCAAGATGGCATCAAGAACAGCATCAGAGATTTGGTCTGCAATTTTATCTGGATGGCCTTCTGAAACAGATTCAGAAGTGAATAGGTGCTTAGCCATGAGAGCTCCACTTTTAGTTTTTGGTGTAAATAGTTTATGGCGTCGCAAGCTAGGAAGCGCCGCCATTAAATACAGTATATTTTGTAGGTGTTTCTACATCTAGACGGCTATTCTAAATTCCAACGGTCGAATTACAAGCTCTTTTTTATGATATGTCATAACTAATCGTTTGCGTATCGATTGAGATAAGCCACTGCCAAGTGATGTAAATGTTCGAAAATTGCGAAAAATGACCGTTAAAATGCCAGTAAAACGTTTGCAGTCGCAATAGTCGTTTGAGAGAATACCCGCGCTAATAAAAATGAAAACTTTAGCAATTATCTCTTTTTTAAATCGCTTATGTACTCAGGAGCAGACATGCCTTCTCGTAAAGATCTAGCCAATGCAATCCGCGCACTTAGCATGGACGGTGTTCAACAAGCAAATTCAGGCCACCCAGGCGCACCTATGGGTATGGCTGACATCGCTGAAGTTCTTTGGCGTGGCCACTTGAACCACAACCCAGCAAACCCAGAGTGGGCTGACCGCGACCGTTTTATCTTGTCTAACGGCCATGGTTCAATGTTGATTTACTCTCTGCTTCACCTTGCAGGTTACGAGCTTTCAATTGAAGACCTGAAAAACTTCCGTCAACTGCACTCTAAGACTCCAGGTCACCCAGAGTACGGTTACGCTCCTGGTATCGAGACAACGACTGGTCCTCTAGGTCAAGGCATCACTAACGCTGTTGGTATGGCAATGGCTGAGAAAGCGCTTGCTGCTCAGTTCAACAAAGAAGGCCACGACATCGTAGACCACTACACTTATGCATTCATGGGTGATGGCTGTCTGATGGAAGGTATCTCACACGAAGCATGTTCTCTAGCAGGTACGCTTGGTCTTGGTAAGCTGGTTGCTTTCTGGGATGACAACGGTATCTCTATCGATGGTGAAGTTGAAGGTTGGTTCTCTGACGATACACCTAAGCGTTTCGAAGCTTACGGCTGGCACGTAATCCCAGCGGTAGATGGCCACGACTCTGACGCTATCAACGCAGCGATTGAAGCGGCTAAAGCAGACCCTCGCCCTACTCTAATCTGTACTAAAACAGTAATTGGCTTTGGTTCTCCAAACAAAGCAGGTACGCACGACTGTCACGGTGCACCACTAGGCGCTGAAGAAATTGCAGCAACACGTAAAGAATTAGGTTGGGAGCACGGTCCTTTTGAAATTCCGTCGGAAGTTTACTCAGAGTGGGATGCGAAAGAAGCAGGCGCAACTAAGGAAGCAGCGTGGAACGAGAAACTTGCAGCTTATGAAGCAGCATACCCTGAGCTGGCAGCTGAATTCAAACGCCGCGTAAACGGTGACCTACCAGCTGAGTGGGAAGAGAAAGCATCGGCAATCATCGCTGATCTTCAAGCTAACCCAGCAAACATCGCATCACGTAAAGCATCTCAAAATGCTCTAGAAGCGTTCGGTGCTATGCTACCTGAATTCATGGGCGGCTCTGCTGATCTTGCGCCTTCTAACCTGACTATGTGGTCT
>NZ_AJZD02000264.1 GCF_000272105.2 Vibrio splendidus 12E03 | reverse complement strand
GTATCCGTCCCATGAACCCACGGGACCATATGCCTAATTTTTGAAGTTCCAAGGCAGGAGCGCATCGATATCTGGCTCCGCTTTTGCTAACTCCTGCATGCACTTGACCATGTAATCGTAGAGGATGAGTCCGTTGGCCGAGCGTGTATTTTATCGCTTTACCCAGCGGGCTAGACGCTATCACTTGTTGAGTCGTCATCCATTCGTACAACTCATCCAGTATTGGCTTGGCATGCTGTTGACGTTCTGCTTTTCGTGTTTCGACAGACGCACCTTTTAAGTGGGA
>NZ_AJZD02000263.1 GCF_000272105.2 Vibrio splendidus 12E03 | reverse complement strand
CATTTTCATAACTTTCTCCAATTCGTTTTTTATTCTGTGCTTTTCGAAGTCTAACTTCAGTATCTCGTTTCGATGAAAAGAGTATAGGGAGAGATTGCGATTAACTGAAATTATCATAATTTATATTAATGATAATTTTTTGTTATTCCCAGATTAAAATAGGATCTCAGCTCACTTAAAGAAACGCTATCTACATACATGCTCACACTATAAATAGACGCTCACATTAGCAGGAGGTCAGCCCAATATAGAGAACAACCTAAAGAGCATAGCCACTCAAATCGAGTATTGCTGATGTTTGATGGCTTTTGTTAATCGTTTTTGTTGATAGCTTTCTCCTTTCGAAGATAGGAATCACCTATTGAATCTATAGAAATGTCCGATTTCACTAATTTTCGGTGCCAATGCAATATATCTCCATCGACGCGGGATAGCGTTAAACACTACAAATTAGAAAGAGAGTCAAAACATGATCAACACAGAAATCAAACCATTCAACGCAACAGCATTCAAAAACGGCGAATTCGTAGAAATCACTGAGCAAGACGTTAAAGGCAAGTGGGCAGTATTCTTCTTCTACCCAGCAGACTTCACTTTCGTATGTCCAACTGAGCTAGTTGACCTACAAGAAAAATACGCAGAGCTTCAATCTCGCGGTGTAGAAGTTTACTCAGTATCAACTGACACTCACTTCTCTCACAAAGCATGGCACGATACTTCTGACAAAATCGGCACTATCGAATACTTCATGGTAGGTGACCAAACAGGCACTATCACAAACAACTTCAACGTAATGCGTGAAGGTCAAGGCCTAGCAGACCGTGCTACGTTCCTAATCGACCCAGAAGGCGTTATCCAAGCAATGGAAATCACTGCTGAAGGTATCGGTCGTGACGCTGAAGACCTACTACGCAAGGTTAAAGCAGCACAATACGTAGCGGCTAACCCAGGTGAAGTTTGCCCAGCTGAATGGAAAGAAGGCGAAGAGACACTAGCACCATCTCTAGACCTAGTAGGCAAGATTTAATCTAAGCCTACCTAACAAGAATAGCTAAAAAGAACAAATAAAACGGTTCTACAGGCGCGCTTCGGCCTCCCTCCTAAAGGGCAGTTGCGCGCCACCCTTTCAAATCATCAAAACCACAATATTTGCCGACTTGCGCCCCCTTTTTATTTTCCTTTTTCAGCAAGAAGGTATTGGTCAATACCAAGACACAGAATTTAAGAGCAGGCACGATTATGTTAGATCAAGCAATGAAGCAGCAGCTAAAAGCATACCTAGAAAACCTAAAAACCAATGTTCAGTTAGTGCTGAGCCTAGATGACAGCGATACCGCAAACAAACTCCAAAACCTAGCAAACGACATCGCGTCTTTAACGGACAAAATTGAAGTAACACGCGATGATAGCGCAAGCACGCGCAGCCCTATCATGCAGGTAGTGAACCAAGAGAAAGGCACAGCGATCGGTTTCGCCGGTTTACCAATGGGTCACGAGTTCACGTCACTAGTACTGGCACTGCTTCACAGTGGCGGTCACCCAATCAAGCTTGAAGCTGACGTAATCGAGCAAATTAAAGAATTAGATCAAGATCTTAATGTTGAGATTTTCATCTCACTATCGTGCCAAAACTGTCCAGAAGTGGTTCAGGCCTTCAACATGATGTCGGCGATTAACCCTCTGGTTAAGACAACTATGATCGACGGCGCTGCATTCCAAGAGGAAGTGAAGTCTCGCGACATCATGGCAGTACCGAGCGTGTTCATTAACGGTGAGCTATTTGGTCAAGGTCGTATGTCACTGGCAGAAATCCTTAATAAAGTAGACTCAGGTGCAGCTGAAAAGAAAGCAGCAAACCTAAACCAACAAGCACCGTTTGATGTGTTAGTTGTCGGTGGTGGCCCAGCAGGTTCTTCAGCAGCAATTTATGCAGCACGTAAAGGCATTCGCACGGGTGTAGTTGCTGACCGATTCGGTGGCCAAGTAATGGATACCATGGCAATTGAGAACTTTATCTCAGTGAAAGCGACAACAGGTCCTAAGCTAGTGGCTAGCTTAGAAGAGCACGTAAAAGAGTACGGTGTTGAAGTAATGACTGAGCAGCGCGCTGCAAACATCATTGCTGCAGAAGACACAAAAGACGGCTACATCCATGTTGAATTAGAGAGTGGCGCAACACTACGAGCTCGCTCTGTTATCACCAGTACAGGTGCACGCTGGCGTGAAATGAACGTTCCGGGTGAACAAGAATACCGTAACAAAGGCGTGGCTTACTGCCCACACTGTGACGGCCCACTGTTCAAAGGCAAGAAAACAGCCGTTATCGGC
>NZ_AJZD02000262.1 GCF_000272105.2 Vibrio splendidus 12E03 | reverse complement strand
GTGGTTTAGTTTTTTAGGACTAATTACAGTTATTAAACCTATTTCTTTATATTATGAACTATCTCTTCTCGAAGGAGGAAAATCAATAATCTCTTCAAAATGGGAGAACGTCCATACAAATAAGATATTAAAGGATATTTATATCGTAAATATTGGTGAATCTGTTATTAAAAATTACTACCCATCGTATAACGAAGAGAATGGAAAGATAAAAGGAGCGGCCATATTTAATGGTGTTATTTCCCCATCCGTTGTTACATATTTTTCAGTTCCTCGAATATTATCAAAGAGCCTAGATGTAAACAGGCATGATAAAGGCTTAAATGTGATAGATCTTGCTAATGATGCTGGAATGAAAACTTATTGGATATCAAATCAAGCTAAGATCGGGCAATACGAGACACAGGTATCCGCAATCGCGAGTAGGGCTCATTACCAATATTATAAAAATACGTCTTATGATAAAGCTGAACCCGATAATATTCTCCTACCAGAAGTGATCAAGGCGATTCGTGAAGAAACTAATAAACCGAAAGTCATTTTCATTCATACCATGGGGTCACACTATGACTTTTGTAAGAGATTTGATGAGGAGGTTTCACTAAAACCCTCAGATAACAAATACCTAGAATGCTATTCAAAATCAGTGGCTTATGGCGTGGCTTTTATAGAGAAGCTTAGAGACTTACTCACGATGCATGATAAAACATATAAAATCATTTATTTTTCGGATCATGGCCTAACGTCTGTAAACGTTCCACCGTATCTAATTCACGGTACTGGCTCACATTTTTCTAGGCAGGCAGTAGAAGTACCTTTCATAGCAATGAGTAATGACCCACAAGAAACGAAAATACATTCGGTCAAATACAATCTGAGAGACTTTTCAGACACATTTGCGCAATGGGTAGGAATATATTCAGAACAGACAGAGCATCATAAAAGTATCTTCAATCCCGAGTACATAGGAAAGGAGTATGACTCAGTGTTAACGAGTGAGTTTAAGGTAAGAAAGATCGACTAAACGAACAACTGGTACAGAAGGTTCTGAACACCATAAAGTTACTTAGTAAGTAACCTTCTACACACATCAAATTACCTCTTATTTAGCACTATGTGAGCGAGTATCAGCTCTATGTTACTGATTCAATGCATCCTAGTAACCTTGTTAGCAAACAGCCTAATAAGGTGATTTAGGAAACTCTGACAGTATCCGCAAGTGAATTAAGTGCGTGTGTAAATATTTGGATGATACATAATGATTTGAAACAGATAAGAAAAAAGCCCGCTGATTTCTCA
>NZ_AJZD02000261.1 GCF_000272105.2 Vibrio splendidus 12E03 | reverse complement strand
CATTCGGTCTATCTGTTGGACTATCCAGTTGTCGGTCGATTTTTTGCCACAGCGAGAGCAGGCTCGACTAGAGCAAGTGAACCAGATGTTTTTAGAATGGGTGCAGTCTTTGTTTTCACAATGTAGCTCTTTACAACCCAAAGCTGGTTTGCCGCAGGCGAGCATTTTAGTGACTTCAATGATTTCAATATCTCGTAGCGTTGAGTCTGTCGCCACCATATGTTGCCAAGCTTTGTTGTACTCAAGGAGAAAGTTAAGCGGCCTAGGTTGATAGGGCGTATTGACAGAAGTACGAGTAGCCATAATCGAAGAAAGTTATCGGAGCATCATGATAGCGAATGGAGAGCCTAATTATACGCATAAACCTATCACGCGCCCAATTGCAGCGTAGCTGCTATGTTCGTTCAATGGATGAAGAAGTATAAAGAAGAAGGTTGGTATCTCGTGGGGC
>NZ_AJZD02000260.1:2008-2164 GCF_000272105.2 Vibrio splendidus 12E03 | reverse complement strand
GTGAAATTGCAAGTCACTTACCACCCAAGCCCAAGCGATGCGCCGCAATCACCAACAGGTGAGCGTTTCACTGAAAAGTTAAGTTCAAACGCAGTTAAGAAAATCTTTGAGGCGGGTGCATATGTAGCTACTTGTCATGGCGGTTTTACTACGTTC
>NZ_AJZD02000260.1:0-1998 GCF_000272105.2 Vibrio splendidus 12E03 | reverse complement strand
AAACGCAGTTAAGAAAATCTTTGAGGCGGGGGCGTATGTCGCTACTTGTCATGGCGGTTTTACTACGTTTCTGACCTTAACTTTTACCGAAGAACAGCGAAAGCATTTGTTCGGCGGTGAAGCGTTGACCGATGAGGGTTTAGCGTATTGCCCTATTCAAACCACCATAGGAAAAGAAGTATCTCGTTTTCTTGATGGCCTTAAAAAAATGTATCAGCGAGGTTTTGAATATCAACCATCAGAGGTGGGTGAGCTTTCACTTACTGACAAAGTGGTTGTGCAGGGTAATCAAGGGCGCCCATTGAAAGCTATCTGGAGAACGAAAGACGAAAACAAGCAGATTCGAACGCATACCCAAGAGCTACACGGAGCAACGAAAAAGCCTTTCGACTTTCATTATGTTTGGGTTGCTGAATGCCCTGCGAATGAAAACGGTGAGCCGAATCCACACGTTCATATTTTATTGAATTACCACGTACCAAAAGAACATTTTCAAGGATGGGCAAAGCGTGTTGAACGGCTTTGGGGTCATGGCATGGCAAATCTTCAACGCATTCAGCACAAAGACGCGGCGGCGGGTTACCTGATTAAGGCGATCGGTTATGCCGCGAAAGGTAGCAACGCTGACCAAGGTTTAATTAAAGGTAATCGCTATAACATCGCCCGTTGTAGTCGCGCCCCTGAGTGGGAGGCTCTCGCGAGTTTCGATGTTTCTAACATGACGGGAATTATCAAAGAGTGCGGGTATCGATTAGAGCAATGGAAAGCACCGATTAAGCGGGATATTGCTCGAAAGCAACTCAAATTAAATGAGGCTAAAAAGGCCGCAGATATAAATAAAAAACAACGCAAGTTTGATGCCGTTGGCAAGCTCAATCGGTTAATGAAAAAACTCGGTAGCGAAGTTAGAGAAGAGAAAGAACGCTTGAGCAGTCGCGGCGTATTTGCCAGTTCGGACAATCAATTTTCTATCAGTTTTGAGGGGGAGACTTACGAGGAAAAGGCCAATCAATTTTTAGAGTGGGCGGCAGGGGCTCGCGGTTGGAGTATGACGACAGAGGATGCGTATTTAGATGATATACGCCTTGAAGCAAAAGACCGCTACCGCAAAGCCTTTCAGCGTTGGCAAGTCAATCAGGCTAATTGGTTAAGTCTGCTAAATCAGGATTTGCCACCAATACCACCTTACGAAATTCAACAAGAGCTACTCGGTCAGGCCATGAACGAAGTAGAGCAATATTATCAACAACAGGTAATCCAATGACGGAAAAAACACTGCAAAGCGAAACAACCCGTTTGCTGAATGAAATGGATTCGGAATCGCAAGCATATAAGCCCCCAATGGGATTTGGTTTTATCAAACCTTGGTTAGTGAAAACTATCTGGCTTTTTAAAGCCTTTAATCAACGTCTAGACGCATTAGAAAAGGAAAACGGCTAATGGAAAATGAAACCCAAATATTAGGTTATGTGCAATGCCGAACTTGCTCACAACCAAAAGCGATTAAGCAAGGCAAAGGAAAACGTGCGGCGTTTGTTCATGGCCGTTGTGAATGTGGGCCTGATACGCGAACAGGTAAAGCGGCTCAAGCCGAAATGAAAGCGTTTAAATCCTTGGAAGAGGTTCAAGCAGATATCGAAGCAATCAATAACCCAGTTGTGGAAGCACAACCAATGGCAATCCAACAGGAAAAAGAAACGGAATCTAAACCAAAAAATGAGACTGAACCAAAGCCAATCACAACCGTTAAATGCGTTGGTATTGGTGCGGTGCTTGGCTTGTTCTTCGGTGGTGTAATCAAAACAATCAAAGTGGTGGCGTAAATGGAACAAACAGAACAACTAGACCAAATCGAAATTGAAGAACTAGAGCAGCATGACGAAAGTGAAGAGCTTGCTTTGTTGGCCGAACTTGGCGAAGAAGATTTCGATCCTTCCCAATCCGAACAAAAAACCGATGCTAAACAAGCTGCCTTATTGGCAGGCGAAGCAACGGCCA
>NZ_AJZD02000259.1 GCF_000272105.2 Vibrio splendidus 12E03 | reverse complement strand
CCTACTAGATAGCATCAAGGGTGGTGCTATTCGAACCATGCAAACGCAGTTTGATGCGTTGAAAGAAGCATTCTCAGATAAAACAACAGAGCTATCGCAAAATATGACAGATTTTGTGTATCAGCAAAAAAGCAAAGTGAATGAGATATTTGCAGATCCTGATAGCCGATATGCCAGTGTTTCTGCACAGACAATAAACGTCGGTGGAAGTTGGGATACATTCTACCCCGTATGTATTCATGGAGATGCGGCGTTTATGCGTACGTTACAAATTACACGTGGTTACGCTCACTCAGACAGAGGAAACATTAACGGTTTGGCTCCAGATGTATCTCCCGGGAGCCTAATGTTTGTCGTTCGATTTGTCATGTCTGCATTCGGAAATAATACCCCAGTAACATCAATTGATGTCAATAACGGTAATTTTGTCGGCAAAGTTGAGAACTACTATAAGTCAAGCTATCTGATTGTTTGGTTGCGTGGTGGTGGTGTGACCTACAACATATTTATGGATAGAGGGCTAGAACCTCTGCCAACAATTTTGGAGTTAAAGCCTATGGAAGGTAATGGCATTTACGAACAAGGCTTCACTGCTTGGGAACGTGACTTCTTGCCTATTTCAGAAGTGGATCCAAACCTCTTTAAAGGAGTGAGTTAATGGAAATGGAAAAAGCAGTAATTACTGAAGAAATTAAATGGACGCCAATTCGTCAAGTGCGAAAAAACAAATTGAGCGAAGCCGATGATTTAGTAAACATGGCAATGGATAACGGTGTCGACGTCACCCCATTCCGCCAGTATCGCCAAGCTCTACGCGATATTCCGCAAACATTCACTTATCCGGAAGATGTGGTATGGCCTCAAAAACCATCATTGCCGCAAGCGTCTGCATAATTGGGGGGCTAGCTTACATGACATACAGAAAAACTTTGCCGCGTGGCGTGCGTAACAATAATCCGCTAAACATTCGTGAATCGAAGGGTGACCGAACTCAGTGGGACGGTGAACACCTACTCGACCTCGATAAAAGCTTTGAAGAGTTCAAGCACCCTGTTTACGGTTTTCGAGCAGGTGCGCGTGTTCTTCGTAGCTACTCACGACAA
>NZ_AJZD02000258.1 GCF_000272105.2 Vibrio splendidus 12E03 | reverse complement strand
TATAACACAAAATAAGGTTTAATTAACTTTCTTGATTTATATACCTATATTTAGAATGGGATTATCGAACAATAATAAAGCGATTTTTAGAATGCTCTCATCGATGATTGTGTTTAATAGAAAGAAATCGTGCATTTGTTCAATAATACAATGAGTTAGCTATGAACGACTAACATAACTGATATATGATGCACCGCTTCAGTATGTCACATCATTTTGGCACCAGTTCGATAACAGGATCCTCATGAGCTTTATTATATTATTACTTCTTCTGCTATTCGTAGGCTTTACACGTTTACTTCAGTGGCGAAAAACCTCTCTGTTTTTATCTCTTGTTCTTATATCGTCATTTGTGTTGATTGGTTCAGGCTTAATTCCTCGTTACTTACTGAACGACCTACAAACTGATTACGAAAGTAAGCCTGATATCCAATGGTCTGGCAATAACGCTATTGTTCTTCTGGGCGCGGGAACGCAGTTAATTAAAAGCACGCAAGAGTTCGAGCCAGCCTTTTTCTCTTTCGGCAGAATCAGCGAAGCGGCAAGCCAATATAAAGATTGCGCCAAAACCCAAACCACATGCGCAGTTATCATCAGTGGTGGCGATGCACAAAATAATGGTGTAATTGAAGCAGAAGTTTATCAACAACAATTGCTGAGACTTGGCGTTCCAATACGTGACATCATTCAAGAGCCAAATAGCGTAAACACTTGGAAGAATGCACAGCTCACTAGTGACCTAATGAAGCATCATAAATTCGATAACATTGTGTTAGTTTCGTCTGGCCTGCATATTCGTCGCAGCGAGCTCTACTTCAACCACTTCGGCTTAAATGTTATTCCAGTAAGAGCCGATTATATGGCAGCTCAAGTTTCGTGGTTGCCACTATGGTACAACTTTGCGGTCACAGATTTTGCTTTGCATGAACAGATAGGCTTTGCTCGTTACAACATCTACAACTTTATGGGTTGGAACAGTAAACGCGAACAGCCAGGTGATGCTTAAACACGTTCAATTGAGTTAACTAGAGCCATATAAAACAAAGATGCAGCAACAACCGAAAGGTTATTGGCTGCATTTTTTGATCCTGCCTATCACAACACCATTTCTCATTCTCATTTACGTCTGTTCTTGCCGTTCGGCAACCATTCCTACTAGCTAATCACTCAGCCAATTTTCCAAATAGCAGGCTACGAAAATGTAAACGTTCAACAATCAACCATCTTATATTTTGATAGTTGAAACTAATTGAAAACAATCGCAATAATCCTTTATAAAAAAACAATCCAATCAACATAACCAATTGATAATTATAAGTATTTATTTTCAATTCATTTCAGTATTTTTGGCATTGTTTTATATGACAGAGTACACCCCGCTAGTAACCCTCGGCTTTAAATAATATCAATAAAATCTAATAACTCGATTCTAATAAAAATAGCCAAATAATGGCATTTAGGAACTTATTAATGATTAACGTCAGTAGAACCATTCTATTTAGCACTGCCCTATCGGTAATCTCTTTTACTGCTCATGCGAAGATATACTCAGACCAAATCGTCTTAGATAAACTTGGAGAAGATATCTGTCGTTTTGACTATCGCGCTCTCAACAATACAGAAGCTCAAGAACATAAAACAGCACTGATATCCCGCATGAATGTTTGGGACATTGTTGGCCTTCAGCATGATTGGGTGATCATGGGCTCCGGCTATCATGGCCTCATTAAACCAGGTCAACCAAGCGACAAAACCTGGTGCTACCCCAATACACCAGAAGCTGGCTTGCCATACTACGAAGCACAAGCTATTCAAGAGAACAGTAACCTTGAAGTTCAACGAGCTTTAGTCAATGACGACACGAACTTTATCAGGCCGCTAAGTTACTTGGCTCATAGTCTTGGGTACGCTTGGGTTAGCGGCAATAACGGGCGTTACGTCGGTCAAGATATGGCAATAGAGCAACTTAACCATGGTTGGGAGATCAAAGGGAATAACAATGGAAGCTGTACCGGTGAGCGTTGTAATGAGAAGACAACCATCAATATCGATAACTTCTCTTACGAGCTCGATAACACTGCGTTTTGGCACGGCTCGGTAGAAGAAACTAACCAAGAGCTGGTCAACACCCTTACAGCTTATGCTATTAACAAGACTGATCAGCCGAAACAAATCGTCGTTGACCTTCATTTTAAGCAATCAACACAATGGAGTAAAACACAGCGCTTCGACCTTGCTGATTCAGTCGTCATTGATGAAACCTTTCATTGGCCGCAAGTTCGAAAAACAGAGGTAAGAGTCGTGCTAGAAGAAGGCCAGCGCTTCTCTGATACCAACAGTGGCTCTCGCTTTGAGCCGACTGACCGACAAGCCATCATCACTGTACCAGCGAACTCAGTACTTCCCTTTCAGGTTGAGTTCTTGCGCTCTACCATTTCATACCCGTACCGTATCAAAACGAGCATGAGTTACGACGTGAACTTCACAGGTTTCCTCCGTTATAGCGGCAATGCGCTAAGCTCCCACCCAACAAACCGCCCTACTGTCTCGCACACCTTTACGATGGGCACCAACAGCGAAAAGCAAGCCAATATTCGCTACCAATGGGACCATCGCTATATTCCTGGAGAGATGAAATGGTGGGATTGGAGCTGGGCAATCAACACCAATGGCTTAAGTAGCATGCAGTACGCCGCAGGTGCCAGTGTCCGTCCTTTCTACACCTATGTTTCAGGCCAGTTTAGTGCTGAGTCACAATATTCTGGAATGATCAATATCGGTACCGAGCACTCTATTGATTCATTTAATGCCATGACACCTCCTGCCGCTTACACAACTTACTACGCAGGTGACATCGAAGTTCTGACTGACTTCGACCCTGCGGCTCTAGCGCAACTGGGTTATAACAGCGCTCAGCTAACGCTTACCCCAATGCAGCAATAAGCCCATAGAAAGTTTCAGCTGTTATTCCAAGCCCTTTGCGTCTGCTCTGGGCTTGATTCGTCTTACATTCTCTCAGTCGTACATCTGCATTAGCCGCTAAGTATTCACTTTCTGAATCGTTTTACATTGACTTAAAAATGAAATCATAACGACACACTAATTTGCGTAACTTAGGGTGCAAATAGGCAATCAGATTACAGTGCCTATCAGGAGGATGTATGAAACCAAATCGATCTACGGTACTCACTGGACATGTAAAACACTGCCCATGTTGTTCTACCGAACTGGTCATCAAAGACCACATTCACGTTTGCCCGCGCAATGAAATTGGCGACTGTTACTTCGATGGCTACGACCAACACGAACAGCGCGCGAATACCGATTTTATCGATCATGCAAGTGCCAATGATAGCCTTGTTTACGGCATGTCAGAACACTGAACGTTAGATAAGATTTGCAGAAGTCATTTCGCGCCAAAAAAAATGCAGCGCCAATCGAGTGATTGTTCGCTGCATTCTTAGATCCTGTAAACTTAGCTAGCCATTAAAATGGAGCTAAGTAAAACGGACTACCACATTAGATCATCTGGGATCACGAAGTCTTTGTACGGGTCATCTTCGTCTACTTCGTCTGTGGTACCTGCCTGCGTATCAACGATAGATTCTTCGTCGCGCATAGCAATCTTGTTCGCTACTGCTGTTGGAATAACAACATAGCTCTCGCCTTGACGAGCAATACTTAGAATGCCTTTACTTAGTTGCTTTTGAGTCAGCTCTTCTACGTAAAGGTATTTAACTAGCGTACCATCGGTGAAGTTGTATTTGATCTCACCGTTCTTCTGTTCGATCTTGTTCATCTCAATCAGTTGCTTCACTTGAGCTTTAATTTCTTTGCTCAACTGCTGTTCTTTCAACTGTTGGTTTAACTCTTTGTCTTTCGCTTGCTGCGCCAGTTTAGTTTCTTCTGCTGCCGCTTTTGCTTCACGAGACTGAACGCGAGACTTTTTAGAGCCTTTCTTCGCCTTCTTCAATTTTTTCTCATTTACCAAGCCAGCTTTAAGCATCTGCTCTTGGAGTGTTAACTTTGCCATGACTTTCCCAGTTCAGGATTAAAAACGGCACTATCATACCTGTTTTTAAGGTTTCTGTTTACTGAACAAGAGTAAATTACAGAACAATCGCAAAATTTGTGCTGATAGCTCTAAGCTGTATCCATATTCCCTTCTAGTTGCTCACAATCTCTACCCTCCCCGAACAAACAGTTGTCACTTAAGCACGCCAACATTGGCTGTTCTACCGAC
>NZ_AJZD02000257.1 GCF_000272105.2 Vibrio splendidus 12E03 | reverse complement strand
TGACTCAACGAATACTGACTTCAAAACTACAAAAAGTAATTCTAAAGCTATTATCTTTCCAACAGAAAGATAATGAATTGACTGTGCCAAATACTTTCTTTCTACAAGAGAAAGTAGTTATTCGTATTGGTCACTCAGTTCATTGAAACCAAAGTTGATTCCGAGGAATCTGCTTTACTTCTCTTTATAAAAAGGGAAGATAAAACGTTTTGATATTCATCAACGAGT
>NZ_AJZD02000256.1 GCF_000272105.2 Vibrio splendidus 12E03 | reverse complement strand
TGGAACAGGCGTTGGCGTAACAGGATTGATGTCAATCACTTCCTTGATGGTGAGATGCCGTTGGCCAGAGCCCGTTACATCCAGTTCACTCGTACAGGTATCGAACGCATTACCGAACCATAACTTTAGACAGTATTCTTTAATGTATTGTGAAGTGTAATATCCACCTCATTAACCTAAGTTCAGAGAATGTTAGAGATATGCATAGAGCTTTATTAGCGTTCAAGCTCTTTTAGACTTATTTTACGACAATATTGATGGTTGAGTTTTGGTAGGGGTTAGTCAGGCCAGAAAAGAGGATGTTGTTGTGCCAAAGAGCCTCCTCTCCTCGCTTTGCTTCCACTCGAACAAAGTACTTTGCATCTTCATCTAGTTGGTTGGTGTTGTACTCCAAAACATAACGAGCCAAGAACCCCGTATGGTAATTGGCTTTTGTTGTTGTGGTCGCCAAGATTTTTGATTCTCCGCTCGAACTAAACTCTTCTAGGGTAACCTTTACAGGGATTTCTACAAACTCAAGATCAGGACTACCTGGTTTGAGCCACCCTTGGACTGAAACAGGGCGATTTAGGGTTTTAGGCGCTGTCGCTTTTTGCTCTGTCACCGAGACTTGTGAAGTCACGGTAACTTGCTTGGTGGCATCCGAACTATCACACCCTGTCAGCGCTAATAGCGGCAAAAATAAAGCGAATCGTTGGAGGATGGTGATCATAAAATACTCCTACTATAGGGGGAAAAAATCTCCCCCTTATCTATTACGACTTAGGTAGTCAATTAGTTACACGTTAGTAAAAATGCCAGATACAGCACTGGTATTTCCGCTATACGGCACTGAGGTCCCCATGGCTTGAGCCACCGTTGTCCAAATACGCTGTTGATCAACTTGTCGCCCTGCTGCCCAGTGATTCCGATCGCCTTGAGAGCGGATGTCGAAATAACGTCCTTGACCATCACCGCTCTTTAGAAGGCCAGAAGCACCACCAACAAATAACATTGGTTGATTGTACTGATGTTCTGGTGCACCATCCGACATTTCAGATGTAATGACAACGAGAGTGTGGTCAAGTAAAGAGTCAGAGGGTACGTCAGGGTCAGCATGACGAGACAATTCATCTAAAAACAGTCTCGCCTGACGTACATACCACTTTCGACAGTCTTTCCACTCTTGCTCACTCTTATAACGGTGGGCAAGGTCATGTGGGTTCGCTCGTAAACTGGCATCTTTGATCACTACTTGGTCAGCCGAACGACCGACTTGCACTGTTGCTACTCGTGACACGCCACAACTCAGTGCTGTCGCCACTACCTGATGGTGACTTGATTGAACTTGGTTACGAAAATCTGGTGACATCATCGGATGGTCACTCGGCATGACTGGCGAACATTCAGCTGTAATTGGCAATGTCGCATCCATATCAGCAACCACTTGCTCCATCGAATCCAAGTGGGTGTCCAGTTTTTGTCGCTCACTGCCTGATAGCTTCGAGCGCAATGTCTGAATATCTTGGTTAATGGGATCAAATAGATGCGTCCCATTGTTGTTTTGAGCCGTACGCGCTTTTGCGCCACTATAGTTAGTACCGAAAATGTTTTCAAATAACAAATTGGGGTTACCTTGAGGCGTTCGCTTGTTTTGACCATCCCAAGAGACATACCAGTTCACGCTATCTGTCGCATGAGGGCCTGCAAATATAGCTCGCTGAGAAGGGTCCGTTCCCGGTATCGCTCGTCCTAGCAATACATCGATAGAAGACTCGCTCTTATTTCGATCTCGCAACACTTCTGTCCAACCGTTATGACCCGCGTTGCCTTGACCTAAGATGATTCCTTGCAGGTACAAAGAGCGGTTTTTATACGCAGCAAGCTCTTGGCTCACTTCGTTAAGCGCAAACTGCGTGGTATCAGTTGCGTTTGCCTGTTCGGTTTTTGGAAACCACAGACCCTGATTGAACTGACCATTAAAGCTATCAGTAGCAAGTCCATCTGGCACCACAAAAAACACCACTTTGGTTTTCGCTTGGCCCGTTGTTCCTGCATGAGCAATACGGGTAAGCCCTGGCAATGACATCGGTGCTAACACACCAGCCCCTGCCGCGGCTTTTAGAAAATGTCTACGACTTTTTAGAAAAGACATTAGTTACTCTCCTTTTTGAATTTGAACATTTGCGACGTTGCAAGGGTTTCCAGCATTTCTGTAATCGAGCCACTCTTCTCAAGCTGCTTAGTCATGTCTTGAATACCCGCATTCGAGTTAGCATTCGCCTCTTGTCCCATCGCATAACGGAAGTAGCTGTCCGCTAAACACTGAAGCACAGCGGCATTGGTAGGGAAGTGAGCGGAAATATCACGCACATTGTTGAACTCAAGCATCACATGAGAACCAGAGTTATCCACCAACGGACCTGACGCATCAATTGGCAAAGTAACACTTGGGTCGTTGTATGCTAGTTCGGTTGTTCTCCATTTACCTGTCTGGCCGTAGTTCTCCATCGAAGCGCCGGTATCATTCATGAACTCATGACATTGCCAACACTGTCCTGCCGAAGCATCTTGGCCGTTAATGGTGTCCCAACGCTCACGAGTAGTAATTGGCGACTCAGGTAGTTCGATTGAGTCCGGATCAACATCCACAGGGGCACCGATAGTTTTACACAATAAGTTCTGACGGATCATTAGGCCGCGCTTGACCAAAGAGGTTGCCGCATAGTCTGAATTCACAACATGTGTTAAGCCTTGTTGTAACAGACCACCACGCTGGCCATTGTCTACAACAACTTTTTGGAACTCTTCGCCTGTAACACCACCAATACCGTAGTGCTGAGCCAGTGCCCCATTAACAAAAGTGAAGTTCGGGTTAAATAGCTCTACAACAGTTCCTTCACCTTCGGTTAGGAAGTAACGAATAAACTCCGCCTGCTCCTGCACCATCGCATTAACCACTTCAGTCGTTAAGCCTGGCTTTTCAGGTAGCTCTTGAACTTGGGTGTGAATGTAGTAACCAATAAAGTCGGTAAATCGCGCGATACCTTTTGAACTTGTCAGCATGCTTGCCACTTCTGCGGCTACCTGCTCGTTAGTCTCGAGCTCACCACGAGATGCTTTCGCTAACAAAGACTCACTTGGTGTTGTACCAAGGAAGCTGTATGAAAGCGCGGTAGCAACTTCGTACTGACTCAACTCATAAACGTGAGACTCATCCGTCAACGTACCTAGCTCTGAGCGGTACAAGAAATTCGGTGACAACAACATCGACGCAACCAGATCTCTGGCTCCATATTTCCCAAGGAAAGAGGCAAATCTTGATTGCTCATCAGTAGTCAATGGTCGGCGATAGATTTTCTGACCTAGCTTAGAAATGAACTCTGCTTGGCTCACGTCTTCACTGTAACCAATGGACGCTAAATCAATACGGCTTGCGATATCGACCGCCACCGAATGGTACTGCTTCATGTCCTCAGTGAGGATGATGCCCTGACTAGATTGACCAGCGAATTTAAATTCACGTTCATATTTGTCTTTCGGCAGTTTTTGCTTATCAACTTTGATGGCAAATATATCTTGAATAGTATTCGCGTACTCAAGGTTGGTAAGTAGTCTTACTTGTCGATTACCATACGATTCCGTTTGACCAAGGTACTCGCTCCACACATCATCGAATAAGTAATCCGCAATTTCTTCTGCACAGGTAAGATCACAGTGACCCGCTACCGGCATCGACATGATTTTGTCAATCAGAGCACCGTATCCTGCGTTGGTCCACGCATTTGCCTTATTCACATTGTCGAAGAACTCTGTTGAGTGACACGCATTACAGTTTTGCGCCATAAGATCTTCGCCAGAGTTAAAGCCAATAAACTCCACATCTAAGTTATGCTCTAAACTAGACTCATTGATAGCCACATTGAGCTTAGACGGCTGAGGGAAGTAGTTCTTTAGGTATGGGAAACGAACTTCGTACGAGCCGTAATCTAGAGCCTCTTCTAATGACGCACCCCACGCGACTTCACGCTCAAACGTTATGTCTTGCGCTTTATCAATGAAAGTAAGACGTAAACTAGATTCAGTGGCATTGGCAGGTTTCGATGGTGCTGTAAATTTAACGACACCTATCAAATCTTTCGGTTTTTCAACATACTTCAGCTCAATCGTAGCCGTTGGAGCGCTGTTTGAGAGCGTGATCGAATGAATACGTTGCTCTGGGATGAACTCACCAACATCATTTAAGCGAACTTGATAAGTACCATTTTCCAGACCATCAATGTTCATTGAAGGCGCATTCCACGCAACATGGAACTTACTTTCATGAGCGTCAGGGTGAATCAAAGCTCCGCTAACCAACTCTTCACTTAGGTTGCTATCTGGTGCCTCGGTGGTCGTGAACGTGATCTGTTTCTGGTTTGCTCCTGTATCATCATAAGAGACGCGATAAATTACGCTCGCTTTATCGTCTGATACCAGCATTGAGCCATCGCTCAGCTCTAGGAACTCAACTGGACGACCAATACATGCGTCCGTTAAACACGCGTAAGATTCAACCGTTTGACGATCTTTCATCCACCCCGTCACCAATGGGCGCTCATGGATCACATCTGTACCATTTTGAATGGTCACCATGCGAAGCTCTAAGCCCGGGTGCTCTGGTTTACTATTACCGTGAGTAGCATAAACAAGGTGCTGGATATTGTCTGACTGTGAGTAAGCGTTCCAGAACTTAACACCTAAAGGTGCGCTGTTGGTGAATACATCAAACTCAGCGCCAGCGTAATCTGTTGGTTTAACCACGTCATAATCGATTTGAGGCAAAATAGCTTTTGGCGGGATAATTGGAGAGCCATCGCTACCTTCGCCACCAAGTAGTATATCTTGCCAGTTCGCCATCTCATGATCTGTCAGACCTCGAGTATCTTTACCGAAGAAGATTGGCGCACCAAAGTTTTGATTACCTGGGTTTGAGATACGGTTAATCTCATCCGGGTTATCAAACTGCTGGCGGTTGTTATCACTGAACCAGATCTCGCCTGTTTTCGGGTGCCAGTCGAAGCCCACAGAATTACGAATACCATTAGCTTGAATTTCGTACTCACCCGTTTCCAAGTCAATCGCAAAGATTGTTCCGTAAAGCTCTTCTTCTGGTGTCGTACAAATATTACATGGTAGACCTGCAGCGGTATAAAGCTTCTTGTCCGTCGGATCGACAGCATTGAACTTCAATGGATGCTTTTGGTGCTGCATCCTAGTCCACCACTGCGTTGTTGGGATCGGCGTTTTGGTACCGTCAGCAGGATAGGTGAAGATCTTTTCAGCTACAGGGCGTGACTTAAAGGTCTCATTGATGTTCTCAATCTTGTATAGAGCACCTACTGTACTGTAGTAGAGATTACCATCGCGATATGCGACACCATGAGGCTCTTCGCCTTCCGCCACGACATAAGTACCGATTGGCTGTTTTGTTTGAGGATCAAGCTGAACGGCGTAAATAGTGCCACCTAAAGGTTCGCTATCCAACATGATTGAAGAGGAACCAACGAAGATCATGTTGTCACCCATCGCCATTGAGCGAGGTTGATAGATCCCTTCTAAATAGGTTTCAACTTTTACTCCACCTAATGGGAAAAGTGCTTCTGTGGCGATCGGCGCTCGATACAGAGTATTGATATCAATTTGTCGCTCTTCAGACTTAGAAAAATTCACTACCCAAGGTGAGAATCGGGCAACGTAGCCACTGAAACCATCAAGGTTCAGTTGATACAAACAGTCTTCTCCTAAACCATCAATATTGACGGTTTCGCCCCATGTCCCTTCAATTTGAGTGGTCGTGCCATCCGCTGGACAATAAAGCGTGCCAGTCAAAACCTGGTCTTGCAGTTCAGCAGGAGGGTTCAAAAGATCTTTATGATCAAAGTTTGGAAAAGTGATAGCTAAACGATTGCCTTCAAAGGCTTGCTCAACATTGAGTGCCACATTTTCTGAACGTGTTTGTGCACCTTTATCATCAGTCGCTACAGCGAATAGTTGATAACTTCCTTCACTGAGCCCTTGGTGATTTAGAGTAAATGGAGCCTGACTTGTCGTCCCCGCTGAAATCCCATCGATGTAATATTCTACCTTTGCTACTTGGCCATCTTCATCGCTGGTATTGGCGCTCAATGCAAAAGCTGAACTCGCTGTCACATTCGGCTTTACGACTGAGATAGAAGGCGCTACGTTAGGCTGTGCGTCACAAGCCCCTTCAACGTCCCATGCATCCTGCCAGAAATTACTGCCATTCCATGCAACACCTGGCTCATAGGGTGCTTGCCCACACCAGCCAAACTGCTTACATACGTAGATAGAGCCATTGTTCTGAACCTTGTCGCCAAAGGCATAATTACCACCATTTTGGTACTGAGGCACATCACAGCTTCCACCTGAGCTCTCTCCACCAGACAAGGATTTTGCAGTGATATTGATTTCTGACGTGCGGGTTGTATTGCCTGCAGCATCAATCGCTTCCGCTACGATAGCGGTTTTGCCTGCTTGGGCGATAACAACAGCGGTATATGGCGCACTTTTCTTCGTCGCAAGTAACTCACCATTTGCATAGAAGCGCACCTCAGTTAGGTCGCCGTCTACATCGGAAGCTTGGGCAGCCACCACGATTGATTCACCTGATAGAGTGTTTACATGAGACTGTGGAGAAACAATGCTGATGACAGGTGGTGTCGTTTCAACAACTGGAGCCGTGACTTTAAATGCTTGAGGTGGAGATTCCGTTCGGTTTCCTGCGATATCATAAGCCGCTGTATGGAATGAATAGAGACCTTCGTTTACAGGAGTAAATTGGAAATTGAATGGTGGCTGTGTTTTAGTCGCTAGCTTTTGTCCATCCACATAAAACTCTACGCCAGCGAGATCATCATCGACGTCACTAGCATTAGCAATGACATTCAAAGAATCGCCTAATTGCAGCTCGACTTGGCCCGTTGGTTGGGTAATGCCAATTTCAGGTGCAGTGCCTTTGTTTGGTTCAACAGTAACCGTTCGAGTAACACTTTGCGTGATATTCCCTTTCGAGTCGTATGCTTTCACGTAAACGGAGTGCGTACCTACGCCGAGATCGGCAAGATTAAACTCGTATGGTGACGTTTTATCATCAGAGATCTGACGATCATTGACGAAAAACTTAACGCCTTCTAGGTCGCCATCAACATCGGAAGCCTGCGCTGTTAGCGTTAAAGACTGACCTTCTACGATTGAAATATTTGAACTAGGACGAGATAGAGTCACGCTAGGCGCATTGTTGGGCTCGACCACATTGTCATCACCCCCAAAGCGAAACGAAGCCTCAATCAACGCATTGTCCAAGGTTCCGCTATAGCCAAATGTCATCGAGACTGACTCACCAGGCTTAAGCAAACGAGATGTGCCGTTGTATGACGCAAATACCAACGTATTGGTGAACATATCACCATTCGCCTTTGAAGATTTCAGAGTCACACTAGCCCCGCTGACTCCCCATGGCGCGCTGTACATAGGCGATGGGGTATCAAAACGAAACTCGTTCTGATGCAATTCAATCGCACTACTTCCGTTGTTTTTGAGAGTAATCTGATAATTATTCCAATGAGATGAAGGTGACGCAGGTTGAACTAACTCCCCCACCATTCCGCCATTTAAATTCACACTAGCGACAACATCTGTCGCTAGTATTGAAATAGGTAGTGTTAATAGAACATGCTTTTTCATCTTGTTACTCATATTTATTCCTACCAGTGATAAATCTGGATTATTAATTTTTATTGGTTGTTAATAATTAAAGTTCGACAATGCCTTTTTGTAGAATTAACCTTATATTTTCATCACCATGATGAATGCATCAGATAGAATTCAACAAATATAAACACTATATTGTCCACACTGTTTGTTGTTTAAACCTAGCAAGAAAATACCTGACTTATAAGAGGATGAGTATTCATTGACAACGCAGTCTGAATTGGCAACTTCTTACGCCGTTCATTTTGATAGTGCCCTCAAACTTCCTTATAACAAGCCGGGCAACAGTGTCTTTTAGCGGTAAAGTGAGCTTTGTAATCTGCAAGAATATTTTATTGTGCTTTCTACAAAAAGTTTTCACTGGAGTTCTGCTATTAGTATATTTTACATATTGATAGTCGTATTTATCGCCCCATTCCTTAACTGCTTTTTCTATAAATGTAATAGTCGTATCTTTTTTAAATGCTATTTCTTAAATCTATCAAACGAATTCAATATTGATAGTTTATTAAACTGCAATACTAGTCTGTAGGGCATTTTTATTGGTTGTTTTTATCAAATGCCATTCTTTCTGATCTAGTATCCTACTTGGCTTTGTTGCGTAATTAAATTTAGAGTTTATAAGTCAATACGACAAGTTTCAGGCATACCTA
>NZ_AJZD02000255.1 GCF_000272105.2 Vibrio splendidus 12E03 | reverse complement strand
GAGTAGTGGCTCATTATGAACAATTGAAATAAAGGACATAGGATGAAGCTCAACTTTAAAAGTTCAGGACAAAAAACCGATGCTAATTTTATGGAACTATCCGGTTTACATGATGCATTTACGGGTCAACGACTCAATATAATCTTAGGTTTACACCAGTGTAAAAACTGTCAGGTTTTTTACCACTCAGAGAGTCTAACCACCCTTATTGATACAAGTTTTGGCCAATGTATTGCGTGTCAGTCTACACAAATTCAGACCATTAACAGTTATGAATTGGATGTTACTCGAACGCTTGATGAACGCAGAGAGCGGATTGGGGTGCTACCTTCTGTTTTATTGCAGTCAGACCTCCTCGCGACCGTAGACCCACTCGGTGAAGATTGGGAGAAAACCAAAGATGAATAACACCTCGATAAAACTCATCCTCTCAATGGCCTTTTCGCCCCTCCTTTTGGCTTTCACTTCCACCGGT
>NZ_AJZD02000254.1 GCF_000272105.2 Vibrio splendidus 12E03 | reverse complement strand
CCAGCCATTCTAACTATTCTCACTGTGGCGGTGTCAGTCATTCTATTACTCGGCGTAGAGCGCGTTAGAACCGAAGCAAAAAGCAGTTTCGCCAATACGATTTCAGGTACTGACCTTATCGTCGGTGGCCGCTCTGGTCAGGTAAACCTGCTGCTTTATTCCGTATTTAGAATCGGTAATGCGACCAACAACATCGACTGGAAAAGTTATGAAGAATTTAGCCAGCACAACGCTGTAAAGTGGGCGATCCCTATCTCATTGGGTGACTCACATAAAGGCTTCCGCGTAATGGGCACCAACCATAGCTACTTCGAGAATTATCGCTATGGAAGTAAGCAACCACTTACTTTTCAGCAAGGCGAAGAGTTCAATCAGCTATTTGATGTCGTGATTGGTGCCGATGTAGCGAAGAAGTTAGATTACAAGATTGGTGATCACATCATTCTGGCGCACGGTATCAGTGATGTCGCCTTCAGTCGCCACGACAACCTGCCCTTCACCATTGTCGGAATACTCGCGCCAACCGGCACACCAGTAGATAAAACGGTGCATGTTTCGTTAGAGGCCATTGAAGCGATTCACGTTGGTTGGGAATCGGGGGCTAACCTCGGGCACACACCGAATGCTGAAGCGCTAAAGCAACGTGACTTCCAACCGAAGCAGATTACCGCGATGATGGTTGGCCTTAAATCGAAGATCCAAACCTTTGCACTGCAACGAGAAATCAATAACTACCGCCAAGAACCTTTGAGCGCCATTATGCCAGGCATTGCGCTTCACGAATTATGGGGAATGATGGCAGTAGCAGAACAAGCACTACTGATTGTTTCAGGGTTTGTTGTAATCGCGGGACTGTTAGGGATGCTGAGTAGTCTACTCACTAGCTTGCAAGAAAGACGTCGAGAGATGGCTATTCTGCGCGCGATGGGAGCAAGGCCTCGTCATGTGTTTGGTTTACTGATCAGTGAAGCAAGTGCCCTAACCTTCCTCGGTATCACATTGGGTGTTGCCGTGTTGTTTGCCCTGATCGCAGTAGTTGCTCCTATTGTGCAACAAAGTTATGGTATCAACATATCGATATCCGCAATCACACCTCATGAGTGGAAACTGCTTATTTTGGTGCAAGTTGCCGGAATCATTATCGGCTTTATTCCCGCTTTCAGGGCTTACCGTCAGTCATTGTCTGATGGCATGACTATTCGAATCTAAAATAGGAACCTACGATGCAACGCAAATTCCTACTGATACTTGGGTTACTTATGTTCCCATTTATCAGCACAGCTCACGCTGAAACCACTCAGACTCACGAATCGGTATTAACACTCGATTGGATTGACTTGATTCCAGAGTCAGAGCGAGCACAACTCGACTCATTTGGCATGCCGATGGTTAACCACGACAGTATGGACAAACCTCAACAATCGACACTTGGCGCTGTTCGCCCAGAGCTGAATGGCAGCACAGTCAAGATTCCTGGCTTTGTGATTCCATTGGAAGGCGATGAGAACATGATCACTGAGTTTCTGCTGGTACCGTACTTTGGCGCATGTATTCACGTGCCACCGCCACCACCAAACCAAATCATCTACGTGAAGTTCCCTAAAGGTGCACCAATCCAGCAGTTATGGGATGTGATCTATTTAGTGGGTACGCTGAAAACTGAGTCAATCAGCCATGACTTGGCGCAAACCGGTTATCTTATTGAAGGTACTGCGATTGAAGAGTATGACGACATGTAGTCATTAGAAGGGTGGCTCAAGGATGAGCTGCCGTCACTGAACGAGTGAGATCATTCAATAACAGTTTAATAACGATTTTTTTATTCTAAATTACGCGATGTAATTAGATAAGTACGCTAGAACAGCGACATAAGTAGCGAGTAATAACCCTATACTAAGCTGTTTCTTCAGCTTGTTATCATTGACTTGATTCATAACTCCTCCTTGAGAATTACAACAAATTTAACATTTTATTATCATTAGCAAAAGTAAAATTTTGTTGAAACCTTCAACTCTGCACGCAAAATCTAGCCACCAATAAGATAAAGAGTTACATTTTAGACAGTTAAGTCGTCTCCTAACGGTACTCTTATGTCAGAAACCAAACAGCCAGTGATCATTGAGCATGCTAGCGATACACAGCACAAGCATGAGAAAAAGCCTCATATTACCGACAGCACAAGCAGAATGCTGCACATCGCACAGAGCTTCGGCTTAGATTCCTTAATCAGTCATAGTGCAAAACCAATCGATAAAGCTGAGAGTACGCTTATCGAGCGGGCGCTATTACGAGAGAAAAAACGCAAAGAACTGCGTCAGAAGAATCTAGAACAGATTCTGAAATTGGCGCACTCTTCATGTAAGGATGAAGCGGCTGGAGATCCTGATCAGGACTGGTTATATCGCTTTTTCGATATGGCACAAGAGATCCACAATACATCGATGCAGAGACTATGGGCTCAGGTATTAAAAAGAGAAGTCACCAACCCAGGTTCGACGTCGATGAAGGCACTGCAGATCTTGCAAGACATGACACCAAAAGAAGCACTCACCCTACAAAGAGCGGCGTCACTTGGCTGTAGTTTTGGTAGTGATAGCAGCAGAAAGCTCTTACTCGGCTTTAAGTCTCATGCTGGAATATTCAGTTTCGGCAAAAGAGATACCACCAACACCATCAACCTTGGTGGACACAACCTGCCCTACTCTAGTTTGCTCCACTTGATTGAACTCGGGATTATTCTAGGAACAGAATTAGAATCTGGAGAGATTGATTTCGACCCAGCCCTACACCTGACTTATCAAGGTAAGAGCATGTCACTGGCACCTTTATCAAAAGGCGTGAAGCTGGTTTACTATCGATTCAGCCCAACAGGTAATGAGCTGTGCACCTTACTTGGCAACAAACCCAACATGCAGTATTACGATCAACTGATTGCTCTATTAAGTCAGAAGTTCACGGTACAGACAGAAGTGAAAAACAGTGTGAATTACACCGTCTAGGCACTCGATGGTGCAAAAAATAAACGGTGTAAAAAGTGAAGAGTATTGAGAAGAATAAAGAGAATCTAGAGGATAGGTTTCTTGTCTCGGTAAACTAAGGCTGCACTATTTATCGGTCGTGAATAAGCAGATAAACAGCTGAGTAGCCTTAGTCATACCAACGATCTCAATTGGCTAAGATATTACGCTTCTCTAACGCATCAATACACAGCTCGACCAATTCATCGAGTGTCTTCTCACCTGCGGGTAAATTAATCTCAGGGTTCTGAGGCGCTTCGTAAGCTGAACTAATACCAGTGAAGTTCGGGATCTCTCCAGCACGTGCTTTCTTATACAGGCCTTTAGGATCACGCTGCTCACAAACCTCAAGTGGCGTGTTCACAAACACCTCTAAAAACTCGCCTTCAGGTAGCAAGTCTCGCACTAACTGTCTTTCAGCTTGATGTGGGGAAATAAAAGCAGACAACACAATTAAGCCCGCATCTGCCATCAACTTAGCGAGTTCACCAATACGACGGATATTCTCTCGGCGATCCTGCTCAGAGAAGCCAAGGTCGCTACATAACCCATGACGCACATTATCGCCATCCAATAAGTAAGTATGGTAACCAAGCTGTGCCAAGCGATTTTCTAATGCTCCAGCGACTGTCGACTTCCCAGAACCAGATAATCCCGTGAACCAGAGCACGGCTGGCTTTTGTGATTTCAGATCAGAGCGGAATGTTTTATCAATCGAGTGTTGATGCCACACAACATTCTCATCTTTTGGTTTGAGTACTGCGGTCATAATTAGTCCTTTAAATAAACAGCATTAAAATGGGAAAAAATAAGGAATTAGGGTCAGCACCAACCCCGAATAAACAATCGAGATTGGGATGCCGATGCGCAGATAATCCGTAAGGTGGTAATTACCTACGCTATAAACAAGTAAGTTGGTTTGGTAGCCGTATGGCGAAATAAAACTGGCACTGGCACCAAACAGAACCGCCATAATAAACGGCATTGGGTCAACTCCATAACCGATAGCCATACTGTAGCCAATTGGGAACGAGAGTGCCGCTGCCGCATTGTTGGTCACCAACTCAGTCAGGACCAGCGTCATGAAATAGGTCGCGACTAGCGCTCCAAACACGCCCCAGCCATTAAAGGCTTCCATAAACATCAGCCCCATACGCTCAGACAAACCCGATGAAATCATCAGTTGAGCGATAGAAAGTGCAGAGCCAACGATCACCACAATATCAACCGGAAAACGGCGACGAAGCTCACCCAGTTGCACCACACCAAAGGCCACCAGCAACAGTAAGAAACCAGCCAGCCCTTTGATAATCGGCACGACTTCAGCAAGGGCTAAACCAATCACACTGGCAAAACCGAGCAATACAAACGTCGATTTATCCGCATCAAGCTTGGCACTTGAATCTAAGTCATTCATCAACACAAACTCTTTGTTGTGTTGCTGGCGCTGTTCTTCAAAGCGTTTGCCGGGAACCAGAATCAAGGTATCACCAGCGGTTAGTGTGATGTTTCCAAGACCACCTTCAAGGCGCTCATGGCCACGACGAATGGCAACCACAACTGCATCAAAACGATCTCTGAACTGGCTGGTTTTCAGGGTTTTGTTACAGAAGCTTGCCGACGAACTCACCACAACCTCAACAAAGCTCTGGCCGTTAAGGTGATGTTGACCAAACAGGGTTAATCCTTGGATTTCTTGCAGTGTCGCCACACTCTCGACATCACCACAAAACAGCAGTCGGTCACGAGCTTGAAGAATAAAGTCAGGGTCTATAGACGGTGTTGTTTTACCGTCTCGAATCACTTCCGCTAAGAACAGTTTTCTCAGAGCTCTTAGGTTGTTTTCACTGACGCTTCGACCAACTAACGGTGAGCCCGGCTCCACTCTGGCTTCTAAAAAGTAAGGTAGATCATCTTGAGAACCATCATCGTAGCTGGGTAGAAAATAGCTAAGAGGAATAAGGATCAACACGCCACCGACCAAAACCGCTAAACCGATCAAGGTAGGTGTGAAAAAGTTTAAGCTCGGCAATCCAGCATCTTCAACAAAGCTATTGATGATCAAGTTAGTTGAAGTACCGATCAATGTCAGGGTGCCACCTAAGATGGCAGCGTATGACAAAGGGATAAGTAACTTAGACGGCGCATGTTGTTGATTACGTTTGATCGCCCCGATCAAAGAGACCACCACCGCGGTGTTATTGGTAAAAGATGAAAGTAACGCTGTGGAAATACCCAACTTCGCAACCACGGTACCTAGCCGACCTTCAGAGATATTGCGGCTAACCCAACTGATTAAGCGAGTTTTTTCCAACGCACTTGATGCGAGGATAAGAAGAATTAAAGTCAGTAACGAGGAGTTAGTGAAGTTATTGGCTAAGCTCGACAAGTCGATCATGCCTGCCATAAAAGCAATAAACGCCGCACCAGCAAAGATAAAGCTTGGCTTAATACGGGTAACGAGCAGGCAAGTAATGATGCCGAGCAAAATCGCTAATACAAATCCTTGTTGCCACATATACCCGTCCTTTATGGCGGAAACGATCGGTTTCCGCCTGATTCAATAAGCAGTTACTTGGTCGTTTATGACTTCAGTAATTGGCTTAGATCTTTGGCATCCCAATGAGGGAAATGCTTACGAACCAATGCGTTGAACTCAAGTTCAAATGCAGAGAAGTTACCTACTTGCTGTTCAACAGAGTCCAAACGGTCTCGAATCAAACCCGCGCCAACCGTCACGTTGGTTAGTCGGTCGATAACGATGAAACCACCGGTATCCGCACTCTCACGGTATTTATCCAGCGCGACAGTCTCGTTCAGTGACCATTCACACAAGCCAATGCCATTCAGTGGCAACTCATCGACAGCGTGAGTCGATAGGTTGTTGATGTCGTATTGGTGACGAACTGTTTCAACCTGACCAACGGTTTTCTTGCCTGCGATCTTGATATCGTAAGCTTTGCCCGGTTGCAGTGGTTGCTCAGTCATCCACACGATGTCGGCCAATACATGGTTAGTAGATTCAATCTGCGCGTTTTCCAGCACAATCAAATCACCACGGCTGATATCGATCTCATCTTCAAGGGTTAGCGTTACTGCCAAGCCTGCTTGCGCAGACTCCAAATCACCATCAAAAGTTACAATGCGTGCAACTTTCGACGCTTTACCCGACGGCAGCGCCTTGATTTCATCACCGACACTGACACGGCCAGAGGCAACGGTGCCAGCAAAGCCACGGAAATCTAAGTTCGGACGATTCACATACTGCACAGGGAAACGGAATTCACCCGCAGAACGCTTTTGATCAATGTCGACGTTCTCTAACACTTCTAGTAGAGATGGACCTTCGAACCATGCTAGCTCTTTGCTTGGTGCAGCTACGTTAATGCCTTCAAGCGCCGATACTGGCAAGATCTGAATGTTAGTTTCGCCTTCTAGGTTTTCTGCAAACTCTAGATACTGATCGCGAATCTCTTCAAAACGATCTTGCGAGTAATCCACCAGATCCATCTTATTTACAGCGACGATGAAATGCTTCAAACCAAGTAGGTTAGAAATAAACGAGTGACGACGGGTTTGATCCAGAACGCCCTTACGAGCATCAATCAAGATCACAGCCAGATCACACGTTGAAGCGCCTGTTGCCATGTTGCGCGTGTACTGCTCATGCCCTGGGGTATCAGCAATAATGAATTTACGTTTTTGCGTCGAGAAGTAGCGGTAAGCTACGTCGATCGTGATGCCTTGCTCACGTTCAGCCTGCAGGCCATCAACAAGCAGTGCCAAATCAGGTTTCTCACCTGTCGTACCCACTCGTTGGCTATCCGAGTGAACCGCCGCTAGCTGATCTTCATAAATCTGTTTTGTATCATGGAGCAAGCGACCGATCAGCGTACTTTTACCATCATCTACCGAGCCACAAGTTAAAAATCTAAGCATAGATTTATGCTGATGCTGACTTAGATAACCTTCAATCCCTAGTTCAGCCAATTCGGCTTCTACTGCACTATTCATTTTTCTTTCCTTAGATTCTTAGAAATAACCTTGGCGCTTTTTCAGCTCCATAGAGCCCGACTGATCATGGTCAATCGCTCGACCTTGACGCTCACTAGACGTCGCCACCAGCATCTCTTCAATAATGCCTGTTAGCGTATTCGCCTCAGATTCAACCGCTCCGGTTAGTGGGTAACAGCCTAAAGTACGAAAACGAACGCTTTTCTCTTCAATCACTTCACCTTCTTGCAGCTCCATACGGTCATCATCAACCATGATCAGCATGCCATCACGCTCAACAACTGGGCGTTTATCAGAAAGGTAAAGCGGAACAATATCGATGCTCTCTAGATAGATGTATTGCCAAATATCCAGTTCAGTCCAGTTTGATAATGGGAACACACGAATGCTTTCGCCCTTATTCACCTGACCGTTGTAGGTGTGCCATAACTCTGGACGTTGATTTTTTGGATCCCATGTGTGGTTCTTATCGCGGAAAGAGTAAACACGTTCTTTCGCACGAGATTTCTCTTCATCACGACGCGCACCACCGAAAGCTGCATCAAATCCATACTTGTTTAACGCCTGCTTAAGGCCCTGAGTTTTCATGATGTCTGTGTGTTTCGAAGAACCATGTACGAATGGGCTACAACCCATTTCGATACCTTCAGGGTTCTTATGTACCAAAAGGTCAAAACCGTACTTTTCTGCTGTGCGGTCACGAAACTCAATCATCTCGCGGAATTTCCAATCCGTATCAACGTGTAATAGTGGGAATGGAATCTTGCCTGGGTAAAACGCTTTGCGAGCTAAATGAAGCATCACAGAAGAATCTTTACCGATGGAGTACATCATCACTGGGTTATCAAACTCAGCCGCCACTTCACGGATAATATGAATACTTTCCGCTTCGAGCTGTTTTAGGTGGGTTAAACGTTCTTGGTCCATTTCAGTGCTTCCTTTAAGGCTCACGTTACGAGCAATTCATGACTTGGTCTTGCCAAGCAAGGGATTTAACTCATCCACTTGAGTGAATGGGAGTATTGGCACTAGAAGAAAACAGAAGCTTCGTGTTGAGCTATCCTTGCTATTCGTCTGCCTGATACGTCCTTGATATAGGCATTATGACGAGCCTCTCATATTACTGGAAATTCTAAAATTTCATTTTTTATTCGAAAAGCTGATAAGGGATTTAATTTATCGATAAGCAGGTGAAATGAATGGACTAATATTATCGATATCAGTTGCGCATCGATTGAGCAGGTTTGGGAGGCGTCTTGCAGAACACCATAAAGTAATCGATCTAAGTCACGAATTAACATTCGTTGTAATCATTGTTTCATTCCATTTTGTTACATTACGCAACGAATTTTCTACTATCCACTTTGGAGCTACAAAATGAAAGTTGCAATGAAACCTTTGTCATTGGCTGTACTTGCGGGTCTTGGTTTGACTCTAGCAGGCTGTACAACAACACCAGATACCGATGAAGTGATTAAACTACGTGTCGTAGAGACAACGGACATCCATACCAACCTAATGGATTACGATTACTACAAAGACAAGCCATCGAAAAAAATCGGCTTAGCACGTACTGCAACTCTAGTAAAAGAAGCTCAAAACGAAGTAACCAACAGCGTATTAGTTGATAACGGTGACTTGCTACAAGGTAGCCCAATGGGTGACTACATGGCAGACAAAGGCATCGAAGCGGGCGAAGTTCACCCTGCATATAAAGCAATGAATCAACTAAGCTACGACGCTGCAAACCTAGGTAACCACGAATTCAACTACGGTCTTGAGTTCCTAGAAGAATCGATCAACGACGCTGATTTCCCATACATCAGTGCTAACGTTTACGACGCAGAAACTAAAGAACACTACTTCACGCCTTACATCATCAAGACGCACACGTTTGAAGATACTGCTGGCGTAAAACATGAAGTAAAAGTCGGCTACATCGGTTTTGTTCCACCACAAATCATGACGTGGGATAAGAAGAACCTTGAAGGCAAAGTGATCGCTCGTGACATCATTGAGACAGCTAACGAGTTAGTGCCTCAAATGAAAGCGGAAGGCGCTGAAGTTATCGTTGCTATCCCTCACTCAGGCGTATCAACGGACCCGTACAAGAATGGCGAAGAGAACTCAACGTTCTACCTATCTGAAGTAGACGGTATTGATGCAATCGCATTCGGCCACTCTCACGCAGTGTTCCCAGGCAAAGGTTTTGATGACATCCAAGGCATCGACAACGAAACGGGCACAATGAACGGCGTTGCGGCAGTAATGCCAGGTCGTTGGGGTAGCCACGTTGGTGTTATGGATCTAACACTTGCACAAAAAGACGGTAAATGGGAAGTCGTTAAAGGCCAATCAGAAGCACGCCCTATCTACGACAAGATCGAGAAGAAATCTCTTGCTGCGGCTGATGAAGGCATCGTAACAGCACTAGAAAAAGACCACGCAGGTACTCGTGAGTTTGTTAACCAACCAATTGGTAAAGCAGACGATGTGATGTACAGCTTCCTGTCTCTAGTACAAGACGATCCAACAGTGCAGATTGTTAACCTTGCACAGAAAGATTACGTTGAACAGTTCATCCAAGGTGACCCAGACCTAGATGGCACACCTGTACTTTCAGCTGCTGCACCATTCAAAGCCGGTGGCCGTAAGAATGACCCAGCGAACTTCACTGAAGTTGAATCTGGTCAACTGACATTCCGTAACGCAGCTGACCTGTACCTTTACCCGAACACGCTAGTCGCGATGAAGGTAACAGGCCACGAAGTAAAAGAGTGGCTTGAGTGTTCTGCTGGTCAATTCAACCAAGTGGATGTTAACTCAACAGCACCACAACAGTTAATCGAGTGGGATAACTTCCGCACTTACAACTTCGATGTTATCGACGGTGTTGATTACCAAATCGACGTAACTCAACCTGCTAAATACGATGCAAACTGTAAAGTCGTTAACCCTGATTCACAGCGTATTGTTGGCCTAACTTACCAAGGTAAGCCAATCGACATGAAGCAAGACTTCCTGGTCGCAACCAACAACTACCGTGCATACAGTGCTAAGTTCCCAGGTACCGGTGAAGACTTCATCGCATTTGATGCACCAGATGAAAACCGTACTGTTCTTGCGAACTACATCTCTCGTGTAAGCAAAGAGCAAGGTCAAGTTAGCCCAACGGCTGATAACAACTGGTCATTTGCGCCAATCAAAACGGATAACAAACTAGATATCCGCTTTGAAACATCTCCAAGCGACAAAGCGGCAGAGTTCATCAAAGAAAAGGGTCAATACCCGATGAAACGTGTTGCAACTGACGATGTTGGTTTTGCTGTTTACCAGATTGACCTAACTAAATAGATTACCCAGTAATCCATAGTTAACATTCTGAAAGGCTGAGTTTAACGACTCAGCCTTTTTCTTTTGTTATTGATAAATCGAATCCACTGCCCTACTTTTCTCACCGTAAACACCCGCTAATTCAACCCCCAAACAGCACGACTCAAACCGTCAATCGATTTAAGTCCCCACAAAAAAACACTAATCAGCTGTAAGTTTTTCTCTGCTCCTCCTGTCTATTTAATTTACTACACTCAATGAATGACTAATAAGCCATTCATCTATAGGATAGATAAGGGTATTTGATGATCACCGTCGAGAGTATTCAAGCATGGTTAAATACAGGAGAAGAATCGCTGCTATGGCTGATGCTTGGCATTATCGCGCTTTCTTACCTGCTTGAAGATCTTGCGATTGTTACCGCTGCCGGTTTAGCCACACAAGGGCTCATTCTTCCTCAATATGCGCTGCTTGCCATTTTCATCGGTATTGCTACAGGTGACTTAGGTCTCTACTACTTAGGAAAATCAGGACGTTACTTCCGAGGCGTTCGATATAAAGCCCTCACCAATAAGTACTTTCGTTCGCTTCGTACCAAATTACGCCAAAACGCATTCAGCAGCCTTTTTGTTATCCGCTTTATTCCTGGGCTACGCACCGTTGGTTTTACCCTGAGTGGCTTTTTCGCCATCCCACTGCCTACTTTCTTGTTTGCCGTCATCAGCGCCACTGCGCTCTGGACTGGCGCTGTCTTCTCTACCATCTACTATTTAGGGACATCAGCGTGGCTGCAAGCCTCTGAATATCAATGGATCGTCATCCCGTGTGCCATCGCTTTGCTGCTAATCGGCAATCGATTAATGAATAAAACCTACTCTAGAGGATTATCATGAGTTCACCGCAAGATATTCACATCATTCCAGCACATCAAATTAATGCCGGCATGCCCCTGCTTGAAAAAGATACCGTGCGCAGTGTCTCTCCTTATGAGTTTCTTCCGACGTGGTTCTTCTACACTCCAGTAGTGATTCAAAGCCTGATGCAAGGGTTACGGCACTTTGATTGGGCGCTACCGCTCATCGCCAACCCGAGCATTAAACTCAGTGGCATGGTCGGCGAATCGAAACACGAGATACTGAGCCTTGCCGGATCGTCGAGTAAGCGTTGGATCTCTCCATTTATCACCTTAACCAAAACCGATCTCAGCAGTAAGAAACAAGCTGAAGATGCGCGCAGTGCACTCATCCAATCGGATCTTGATTTCCCTATTGTGGCGAAACCGGATCTTGGTTGCCGAGGTGTTGGGGTAAAGCTGATCAACAACCAAGATCAACTTGAGCAATATATTGAATCTTTCCCAAATCATGCTCGCTTTCTGCTGCAAGAAAAGGCGCCTTATCAAGCGGAGGCTGGCGTTTTTTATGTTCGTTACCCGAATAGCAAACAAGGCGAGATCATCTCGATCACTCTTAAATATTCGCCAATGGTGATTGGAGATGGTACCTCGACACTCAAACAGTTAATCGAGAACAGCCCACGCGCTGGGCAGCTCAGCCACCTGTATCTACCAAGACATGAAGATAAATTGGATCGAGTGCTCGCAGAGGGCGAGGAGTTCCAACTTGCGTTCGCAGGTAGCCATAGCCGTGGCTGCATCTTCCGAGACGGCAATCAATACATCACTCAAGCTTTAACTGAACGCTTAGATGAGATATTCGACGACTTCGATGGCTTCCACTTTGGTCGGCTCGACGTCAAATTCAAGGACATGCACAGCCTAATGAGAGGGGAGGATTTCACTATCCTTGAGGTCAATGGTGCAAGCAGTGAAGCTGGGCACATCTGGGATCGCAACACACCGCTGCGAGAGATATTTTCCACGCTACTCCTGCAATACCGCATTCTTTTTGATATTGGCGCTCAACAAAAACAAAGAGGCCATCAACCTCCTTCGTTTAAGAGCTTATTTAACGCGTGGCAAGAAGAGCGACGTCTTGTTCAACAATATCCGACCACCGATTAACTTTGTACGAGGATCATGAATGAACCCGATAGCCCAACCGAGCGCCCTCACTTCTTTCTCTCCTAGTATCAAAGGAGCGGTAGAGATATTGAATCAGGGTTTAGAGTTTCTATTAGCGATTTCTGACAGCGACTATCTGACACGAGCGAAGCCGCACGTCACAAGCTCTATTGGTGAGCACACTCGCCACACGCTGGATCTTTTTCATGCGCTGATTTTAAAAGAGAATGCGACCGTTAATTACAACACTCGTCGCCGTGGTCATCCGGTCGAATACGATCGTTCAATCGCAGTAAAAGAGATCCACTATGTGATCAACTGGCTTGAACGATTAGACCGCAACGATCTCGAAGCGCCTATAATGATCCAAACCGAGGTTTCTATGGATGCTCAAGTGTTTGCAAGCCTACCTTCTACGCTAGAAAGAGAAGTGACTTTTGCGGCGCTGCATGCCAATCATCATTACGCGATGATCAAGGTGATCACCACCTTCCTAGACATTGAAACCTGCAACACCTTTGGTTATGCCCCAACCACCAGCAGCTATCTGAGGGAGCAATAATCATGTGTTCAGTATCTTGGCTGCTTGAAGACAATGGCTATCAGGTCTTCTTTAATCGTGATGAACAAAAGACACGGGCACTGGCGATGCCACCTAAACAATATCGAGTTAACGGCGTCGATATCATCATGCCACTCGACCCAACCGGCGGTGGTAGCTGGATCAGTATCAATGAGTTCGGGCTTTCGTTATGCCTACTCAATAACTATCAAGGCATCGTACCTGATGGACTTTTAGTCAGCCGTGGTTTGTTACTCAAGAACCTATCATCGAGTCGTAATATCAGTCAGCTCTCTGAAGCATTTCATAAGCTCGATCTGAACTCTTTTGCCCCCTTTACCTTGTTGGCTTTCGCGCCGAATTTAACTCAGAACAATGGTTTGGTTATCGCCTACATGTGGGATGGTATTCAACAGCACATCGCCAACACTGATTCTCCACTCTTCTCATCCGGTGTCGATTTAGAACGAGTACAAGCCTATCGACAAGCCCAATACGATCAACTGGTCGCGATGGGGAAGAATCAGCAGAACTTACTCAAGTTTCACTCTCACCATCACAGTGAACAGCCTCATTTAGCAACCTGTATGCATCGTGAAGACGCACATACAGTCAGCTTTACCCATTTACATAATTTGCACGGTCAAGCCTCGATGTTTTATGCATCCGGCTCACCTTGCGAACCAATCAAACCGTGCCAGATAAATCAGCAGCGCTTTACCTTCGATTTATCACCAGCAATCAATCTATAGATGGAGTCCATCATGAGAAAACTAATCACCATGGTCATGCTACTTGTTAGCCCTTACGTATTTGCCGCCGATGAAATCTATACCGGCTTCTTTAGCAGCAAGGCACTCGATGGCTACGATACCGTAGCTTACTTCACCTCAGGCAAGCCTGTTGAAGGCAGTAAACAATTCAGCACTGAATACAAAGGCGCGGATTGGTATTTCTCTTCTGAAAAGAATCTGACTTTATTTGTTAATAATCCTGAAAAATATGCCCCTCAATATGGTGGTTATTGCGCATGGGCTGTATCTGCCAAAAACGATTTTGCACCAGGCGATCCACAGTATTGGACCATAGTGGATGACAAACTTTACCTGAACTACGACCAAGAGATTCAGGAGACCTGGGAGAAAGACCGTGCACAGCATATTCAACAAGCCGATAAAGCTTGGCCGCAGCTGATTAAGTAAGGTAGCTTCATTATGATTGATAGTCCTTTTCGTTTACCACGTTACACGCCTTTTGGTTTAGGTGAGTCTGTTGTCGAGTGGGCAACTGGGCTATCTAAGCTAGACCGACTCTATCAAAATCGACAAAACGAGTTATCTAGCTTCGAATTCATGAATTACACCCTATCGGCACTCAATATCGACTACTCGGTTACATCGGGAAGCACAGAAAACATCCCGGAAGAAGGGCCTGTCGTGATTGTGGCGAACCACCCACTTGGCGCAATTGAAGGCGTGATCCTTGCCGATCTCGTAGGATCAGTAAGAAAGGATGTGAAGGTATTAGCGAATGAGTTACTCAAACGACTGCCTGAACTGGATGATCTTTTCATTGGCGTTGATGTGTTTAATGGTAAAGAGTCGAAACGCACCAATGCCAAAGCCATTCGAGATGCCAATCATCACTTAGCCGCTGGAGGGTTATTAATTGTGTTTCCAGCAGGTGAAGTATCAAGTTACCGTAAAGGGGCAAAAACACTGACTGACATAGAATGGAGCAAATCAGTCGCTAAGTTTGTTAAGCGCCATCAAGCCACTACGGTTCCTATCTTTATCAATGGCAAAAACAGCGAGCTTTTCTACCAAGCCGGCCGTGTGCATCCACTACTAAGAACCGCTTTGCTCGGTCGTGAACTTCTTAATAAACAGGCAACGACTATCTCTATCTCGATTGGAGCATCGATTCCGTATTCAGAGATAAAATCATTTGAAAAAGAGATGGATATCGTCAACTACCTACGACTCAATACCTACCTAATGAGTCAACAAGATAGTCCGACCACGACAATCCACGCACCCTCTTTTGATAACCAAGTGATTGCGCCTATTCCGCCAGAAGTGTTGGCAATAGAGGTCGATTCTCTTCCGGAAGAGATGAGGTTACTTGAGCAAGGGGACTTTGAGGTCTACTGCACGCCAAGCCAATCTATTCCAAACTTAATGCGCGAGATTGGCCGAGTCAGAGAAGAGAGTTTCCGTGAAGTTGGAGAAGGTAGTGGGCTTGCCTGTGATTTGGACGAGTATGACCTTTACTACCATCAACTGTTTGTGTGGAATAAAACTAAGGCACAACTGGTTGGCGCGTATCGACTCGGTATGGTCGACAAACTCATCGCAAAGCACGGGCTTGATCAGCTCTACTCTCGTAGCCTGTTTAACTACAACCAGGAATTCATTGATACTCTAGAAAACAGCATTGAGCTTGGGCGTTCCGTGGTGAGTAAACCTTATCAAAAGAGCCTTAACTCACTGCTGCTGCTGTGGAAAGGCATCGCGACCTTTGTGTCCCGCAACCCTAAATACACCCACCTATTTGGCCCGGTCAGTATCAGTAATGATTACAGCCACAATGCCCGCCTGTTGATCGCAACCACCTTATCAATTCACCACTACGATGAGGAAAAGGCGAATCTGGTTTCCCCTTCTTCACCACTCAATACCAGTAGTCATGTGTTCTGTCAGAATCACCTGCTTTCTTCATTGGCGAGTGTTCCCTTGCTTTCTAAAGTGCTAGCACGCATGGAGCAAGGAAAAGGCTTACCGGTACTGCTGCGCCAATACCTTGGGATGAATGGCAAGCTGGTGTGTTTTAACGTCGACCCATCGTTTAATGATGCGCTAGATGGTTTGATTGTGGTGAACCTTAAGAAAGTACCACTGAAAACCTTAGGTAAATACATGGGTAGAGAACTTGCTCAAGATTACCTAAAGCAGCACGCCCAACGCTGATTTAGCCCGAACTGTACCTACACTCAAATAAGTGCGATGATTTCAGCACTTATTTGGGTTAGGTTATTTTCATGCACACCTCTTTTATCGAACAACTACAAATCTTCGACTTCTCAGAAAGTCAGATTGAATCGCTAGTCGCTGTCGCCAAGCCGCTTGAGCTACCAACCAGACACATCCTAATCAATCAAGGTGAAATGGCGAGTTCAATCTACTTTGTACTTGAAGGCTTGTGCCACGCTTGTTATCTCACTAATGACGGTAAGCAATACAGCAAAGAGTTCTACTGGGAACAAGATTGGATCATCGGCTTTGAGAGTTTGATAAAAAACCAAGCGTCCCCTTACCTATTAGAAACGCTCACACCAATTACTATGTTAGAACTGCCAATGAATGCGGTTATCGAGTGGCGCGCATCAAACAACCCTTTGTATTTAAAGTTATTAGAAACTCAGCTGATGCATAAGGAAAACAAAGAACGCTTTATGCTGCTCTATACTCCCGAGCAACGCTATCAGCTTTTCTGCGAACACTACCCCGACCTTGAACAGCGCTTGAACGACAATCAAATTGCGGCCTATCTAGGAATAACCGCGATCAGCCTGAGCAGAATTAAAGGTCGAATTAACAATAGTTAATGCCAACAATCATCGCACATAGTACATTCAGAGCATCGATAACCTCTGGATGTAAACATGATCACTTGGCACTCAATTCCCTTCTCTGAACTTTCAACACAACAGCTTTATCAACTACTTAAATTACGAGTAGATGTGTTCGTCGTTGAGCAAAATTGCCCTTATCCAGAGCTCGACGGTAAAGATACAATCGCGGGTGTTGAACACTTGCTTGGCTATGCTGATGCAGAGTTAGTGGCGTGTGCACGCTTGTTACCACCAGGTACTTCTTACGACAACACGAGCATCGGCCGAGTGGCGACTAAGCAATCGGCAAGAGGTGATGGTTTAGGACATCAATTGATAAAAGAAGCGTTAACACGCTGTGAGGCTCTTTGGCCGAGCACGACTATCGATATTGGTGCGCAACAACACCTAGAAAACTTCTATGCGAGCCACGGCTTCAAAACGATCTCTGAGATGTACTTGGAAGACGATATTCCGCACGTTGATATGAGATTAGAGAAGTAATGTCGAATATCACTGTCGGTATCCTATTGCTGATTGCAGGTAACTTGTTTGCCTCGCTTTCCGACGTAGCGGTAAAACTGTTGAATGGCGAAGTGCCACCTCTTCAGTATATTTTTTTCCGACAGTTGATATCTCTGCTCATCATCACCCCTTTGTGGCTACAGCAGAAAAAGGAACAACGACGCTTACAGCAAGCCAAAGTGACCATCATACGCGGACAGCTGATATTAATTGGCAGTGGATGTATGGTTGTCGCGATTACCCATTTATCTTTGGCTACCGCCAACGCTGTATTTTATGTCGCACCCTTGTTGATGCTGCCTCTATCTATGTTTCTACTCAAAGAGCAACCGGCACTTGGTAAGGTCATCGCCACCACTATCGGTTTTATTGGCGCACTGATTGTCTTAAGGCCATCGCAATTTCATTGGGCCGCATTGTTTGCATTAGGCACAGCTCTGACGCTCGCACTGTTCAATGTATTGGTAAGAAAGCTTCCTAGTGAGCAAACGGTGGTCACTACGCTGTGGTGGACAACCTTATTCTCTATTCCAGCATCACTAATACTGTGCTTCCTATACTGGCAACCGGTATCTGTGGAGCATTTGGGATACATAGCACTCAGCGCAACACTCATATTGAGTTATAACGGACTTGCGGTTGCCGCCTATCAGAAAGCACACTCAAGCCAAATCGCCTTGGCTGAATATTCAGGCTTGGTGTTTGTCGCGCTAATAGGTGCCATTTGGTTCGATGAGATTCCAGATACATTAACCTTTATCGGTATCATGCTGATCATCTTGCCACTCGCCCCTTTCAAGCGACCAAAAAAAAGAGCTAATGCTTAGCTCTTTTCTATCATACTGTTGAGTTCGTAACTCAAACAAGGCACTTATTTACTACGGCCAAAGCCGCCATCAGACAAGCGGAAGAACATCACCGATGTGTTGCCTTTCTCTAACTGCAGGATATCAAGCTGCCCGGTCTCGGCCAGTTTGAATCGAACTAACTGGCCTTTACGAATCTGACTTAGTGGTTTGTCTGAGCCTTCAATACGCACTAGCGCATTCAAGTCCGACAACGGTAAATCGTTGTTTCGAAAAACCTGAGCTAACGTATCCCCTTGCTTTACGAGGTACTCCTGCCAGTTGTTGTTGCTCGGTTCTGATGAACTGTTCTTGGCATTTTGCTGTTCGCTTAAGCCAACGGTGTTTATCTCTAGCTCAACGCGCGATGTTGTTGGCGCAACGTCTACTTTAGGTTCTGGTAGCGGCACAAAAAGTAATATCAGTACGATCGGACAAATCACCATCAACAGTCTTTGGTGTAACTTCGGCAATGAGCCCCAAGTTTGCGCTGTCGAGGTTTTCATTTTCTTCACATCGATCGAACTCAATTTCTCTTTGACCTGATTCAGTCGATCCTTGAATTCTGCTAAGTGGTCAACTTTCTGTTTTTTCTTTTGACGACGATTCATACCACTGCGTCCTATACATTGAATAACTACAGTATAAAAACCAAAGTACCAACAGTATAGATCTTTCCGTCACAACAAGGCTCAAAGCGAGAAAATTGACATGGCTGTGATTTGGGCACGGTAAAGCGCAAGTGATCAGAGGCTAGCCGTTTCTTCACGCTGCTAATACTGGTATTCTTACCCTTTTCGTACTGACAAAAAGAGTGACTTTTCATGTCTGAAGTAAAATTTGAAACTGTAGAGCAAAAAGCTAGCTACGGTATCGGTCTACAAATGGGCCAACAACTTGCTGGTTCTGGTCTTGAAGGCCTAAACGTTGACGCAATCGCTGCTGGTATCGCAACAGCTCTAGTTGGCGACATGCCAGCTATCGAAGTTGACGAAATCAACAACGCACTACAAGAGCTACACACTCGTGGTGAAGCTGCACGTCAAGAACTAGCTAAAGCTGCTGCTGCTGACGGCGAAGCTTTCCTAGCTGACAACGCTCTTCGTTCAGAAGTAACGGTTCTTGAGTCTGGTCTTCAGTACGAAGTACTAACTGAAGGTACTGGCGAAATACCAACTGCAGACAAGCAAGTACGTGTTCACTACCACGGCGAACTAACTGACGGTACTGTTTTCGACAGCTCTGTATCTCGCGGTCAACCTGCTGAGTTCCCAGTAACTGGCGTAATTCAAGGTTGGGTACAAGCTCTACAAATGATGCCTGTTGGTTCTAAGTGGAAGCTATACATCCCTCAAGATCTAGCATACGGTGAGCGTGGCGCAGGTGCTGCAATCCCACCATTTGCTGCTCTAGTATTTGAAGTAGAACTTCTAGCAATTCTTTAATTTTTATAAAAACCTATAGTAAAACAAAATACTATAGGCAAATAAAATTGAAATAATCCAACGGCGATGTGACTACATCGCCGTTTTTCGTTTATAGTGAAAGAGTAAATTACTTTATTACTTAAGGACGAATAATGAAGAAAGTACTCATCACAGTTTTAAGCAGCCTTGCTGTTGTCTCTTGCGCTAGCACTAGTGACTCTGAACAAACCAGTTCATCATCAGATACTAACTATTCCCAACTATCCCAAACTGCACTAATGGCAGCAGTGAATATGTGGTCTCAACAAAACGAAACAACGCCGCTTGCAGATACCGTTGCCGACCAAGCTTCTGTTACCAGCGATCAAGCTATTGGCGGTATCGGTTCAATGTTGGCTCTTGCTCAAAACTCTCTTGGCACTGCTGACAACAAAGAACTTACAACGCTGATTCCTGGCATGTCGACTCTTGAGTCTACGGGGCTATCATCACTACTAAACTCACAAGGCGCAGTTGAAAGTGCCTTTTCTAGTTTAGGTATGGATCCATCGATGGTATCAACGTTTGCACCAATCATTCTGCAAACACTGCAATCTCAAGGCGCAACAAGCGGCTTGATGGATTCACTTGCAGCTATATGGCAATAACCGTTAGTTATTAATAGCTAGCTTAAGAATTTGATAAGGGCACTTCGGTGCTCTTTTTTATGCGTGGAAGAAAAGATATTTGAGATGAGATGAGATGAGATGAGATGAGATGAGATATTGTTGAAAAATGGAGCAGATAAGACAAGCAAAAATGCCAAACATCATGGTGCAATTTCTAATATCTATTCCTTATTCGACAGATACAAAAAAGCCGAGCTAATGCTCGGCTTTTGTATTAAGAATCTAGTATAGATTACTCAGCAGCTTCTTCAGCAGCTGGGCGGTCTACAAGCTCAATGTAAGCCATTGGAGCTTTATCACCAGTACGGAAACCACATTTAAGAATGCGAGTGTAACCACCTTGGCGAGCCGCGAAACGCGGGCCTAGTTCATTAAATAGTTTTGCTACAACTTCGTTATCACGAGTGCGAGCAAATGCAAGACGACGGTTAGCAACACTGTCTGTCTTAGCTAGGGTAATCAATGGCTCAATTACGCGACGTAGTTCTTTTGCTTTAGGCACGGTAGTTTTAATAACTTCGTGACGAACAAGAGAGCTAGCCATGTTGCTGAACATCGCTTTGCGATGACTGCTGTTGCGGTTGAGTTGACGACCACTTTTACGATGGCGCATGACCTAATCCTTCTAACTTTTCGATTAATCTTCAGCGATTGACGCTGGTGGCCAGTTTTCTAGACGCATGCCTAGAGAAAGACCACGTGAAGCAAGCACATCTTTAATCTCTGTAAGAGATTTCTTACCAAGGTTTGGCGTTTTAAGTAGCTCAACCTCAGTGCGCTGTACAAGATCACCGATGTAGTGAATCGCTTCTGCTTTCAAACAGTTAGCAGAGCGAACTGTTAGTTCAAGATCGTCTACAGGACGTAGTAGGATAGGATCGAATTCTGGCTTCTCTTCCTTCTCCTCAGGTACACGTACATCACGAAGATCTACGAACGCATCCAGTTGTTCAGCTAAAATAGTAGCTGCACGACGGATTGCTTCCTCAGGTTCTAGAGTACCGTTCGTTTCCATATCGATAACAAGCTTGTCTAAATCAGTACGTTGTTCTACACGTGCCGCTTCTACAGCGTAAGCGATTTTATCAACCGGGCTGTAAGTAGCGTCAACTAGTAGACGACCGATAGGACGCTCATCTTCTTCAGTATGGATGCGAGCTGAAGCTGGAACGTAACCACGACCACGTTCTACTTTGATACGCATAGCGATCTCAGCATTGTCATCCGTTAGGTGACAAATTACGTGCTCAGGGTTAGCGATCTCTACATCACCATCGTGGGTGATGTCACCTGCAACAACAGGGCCTGAGCCTGATTTGTTCAGTGTAATAAACACTTCATCTTTGCCTTCAGCAACGCGTACAGCCAAACCTTTAAGGTTTAGAAGGATTTCCAGGATATCTTCCTGAACGCCTTCTTTAGTGCTGTATTCGTGTAGCACACCTTCAATTTCAACTTCTGTTACGGCACAACCCGGCATAGAAGATAGAAGAATGCGGCGAAGAGCATTACCTAGAGTGTGGCCGAAACCGCGCTCTAATGGCTCAAGAGTTACTTTCGCGTGTGTCGTATTGATCTGTTCAATGTCAACAAGACGCGGCTTAAGAAATTCTGTTACAGAACCCTGCATTGTGTCCTCTCTTTTTTTAACCTTACTTAGAGTAAAGTTCGACGATCAAGTGTTCATTGATGTCAGCTGATAGGTCAGAACGCTCAGGCATACGCTTGAATGTACCTTCCATTTTGCCAGCATCTACTTCAATCCAAGTTGGCTTTTCACGTTGTTCAGCAACTTCTAGAGCCGCTTTAATACGAGATTGCTGTTTAGCTTTCTCGCGGATAGAAACAACGTCGTTTGCCGCTACTTTGAAAGAAGGAACGTTTACAACTTTACCGTTAACTAGGATAGACTTGTGGCTAACTAGTTGACGAGATTCAGCACGAGTAGCGCCAAAGCCCATACGGTAAACTACGTTATCAAGACGACCTTCAAGAAGCTGAAGCAGGTTTGCACCTGTGTTGCCTTTAAGACGTGCAGCTTCTTTGTAGTAGTTGCGGAATTGTTTTTCTAGAACGCCGTAGATACGACGAACTTTTTGCTTCTCACGAAGCTGAACGCCATACTCAGATAGACGACCGCGACGAGCGCCGTGTACACCTGGTGCGTTATCAATTTTACACTTGGTATCGATCGCACGGACACCAGACTTAAGGAATAAGTCAGTACCTTCGCGACGGCTAAGCTTCAGCTTAGGACCCAAATATCTTGCCATGATCTTTCTCCAATATTCCTAGAAACGAAACTTAAACGCGACGTTTCTTAGGTGGACGACAACCGTTATGAGGGATTGGTGTCGCATCAACAATGTTAGTGATACGGAAACCAGCAGCGTTCAGTGCACGAACAGTAGATTCGCGACCTGGACCTGGACCCTTAACCATAACTTCCAAGTTCTTTAGGCCATATTCTTTAGCCATTTCACCACAACGCTCAGCTGCAACTTGTGCTGCGAACGGAGTAGATTTACGAGAACCACGGAAACCTGAACCACCTGCTGTAGCCCATGCAAGAGCGTTGCCTTGACGGTCAGTGATAGTTACGATTGTGTTGTTGAAAGAAGCATGAATGTGCGCTACGCCATCAGCTACTTGCTTGCGTACGCGCTTACGCGCGCGAGTTGGTTGTTTTGCCATTGTACTCTACCTTATCCGACTATTTCTTGATCGGCTTGCGCGGACCCTTACGGGTGCGAGCGTTGGTTTTAGTACGCTGTCCACGTAGTGGTAGACTGCGACGATGACGAAGACCGCGGTAACAGCCAAGGTCCATAAGACGCTTGATGTTCATCGATACTTCACGACGTAGATCACCTTCTACAGTGTACTTAGCTACACCATCACGCAGTTGATCGATCTGCTCTTCAGTTAGTTCACTGATCTTAGCATCTTCAGCAATACCCACTTCAGCTAGAATAGCTTGAGAGCGAGTTTTACCGATACCGTAGATTGCAGTAAGTGCAATTACAGAATGCTTATGATCAGGAATGTTAATGCCGGCTATACGGGCCATTATTCACTCCTAAGGGGTTCATAAAAGAATTATCCGCAGCAAAGCCCGTTATGGATACGCTGCGGCATACTACTTCTTTTGCACGCAAAAGGTAGGCCGAGGAATATACTCGACTCTACCTTGTATTTCAAGTAAAAATTTCTGCTAATTAGCCTTGGCGTTGCTTATGCTTTGGCTCACTGCAAATCACGCGAACGACACCGTTACGCTTGATAACTTTACAGTTACGGCAGATTTTTTTAACGGAAGCACGAACTTTCATTGCTAAACTCCGTAAATGGAATCGAAATAATTACCACCGAATTAACGGCCGTAACCTTTCAGATTCGCTTTCTTTAACACAGAATCATACTGTTGTGACATCAGATGAGTCTGTACCTGTGCCATGAAATCCATGATAACTACCACTACGATTAGTAGTGATGTGCCGCCGAAGTAGAAACGAACGTTCCACGCGACCATCATGAACTCAGGAATCAGACATATAAAAGTAATGTATAGAGCGCCCGCAAGGGTTAGTCTAGTCATCACTTTATCGATATATTTCGCTGTCTGCTCACCTGGGCGGATACCGGGTACGAATGCACCAGACTTCTTCAAGTTATCAGCTGTTTCACGTGGGTTAAACACCAACGCTGTATAGAAGAAACAGAAGAAGATTATAGCTGCTGCATAAAGCATTACATACAAAGGTTGACCTGGGCTAAGAGCTAATGACACGTCAGTTAACCAACCGAACGCGCTGCTTTCACCATTTTGACCAAACCACTGTGCTAATGTTCCTGGGAACAGAATAATACTCGATGCAAAAATCGCTGGAATAACACCTGCCATATTAATCTTAAGAGGCAAGTGAGAGCTTTGTGCTGCAAAAACTTTACGACCTTGTTGACGTTTCGCATAGTTAACGACGATACGACGTTGACCACGCTCCATGAAAACTACGAAGTAAATAACAGCAAAAGACAATACAGCAATCAACAGCAGAAGAAGCACATGCAATTCACCTTGACGCGCTTGCTCGATTGTTTGACCGATTGCAGAAGGCAATCCAGCAACAATACCTGCAAAAATCAGAATGGAAATACCATTACCGATTCCTCGCTCAGTGATTTGTTCACCTAACCACATTAAGAACATGGTACCAGTTACTAAACTCACGGTAGCAATAAGCGTAAACATGGTTTGGTTGATAACAACCAGATTGTCGACCATGTTTGGTAAGCCTGTTGCGATACCAATAGCTTGGAATGTTGCAAGTACAAGCGTGCCGTAGCGTGTATATTGGCTTATCTTACGACGGCCTGCTTCACCCTCTTTCTTGAGTTCCGCTAACGCTGGATGAACTACAGTTAGCAATTGGACTACGATCGATGCCGAAATGTACGGCATGATACCCAATGCTAATATAGATGCACGCTCAAGAGCACCACCGGAGAACATGTTAAACATTTCAACGATGGTACCTTTTTGCTGATCGAACAAATCGGCAAGTACAGCTGCGTCAATACCAGGGATCGGCACAAAAGAGCCGGCTCGGAATACTAAAAGTGCACCAATTACGAATAATAAGCGCGACTTTAGTTCACTTAAGCCGCTCTGAGCACTACGAAAATCTTGTCCTGGTTTCTTAGCCATCTGTACCTCGTTCCTCGAGATTATTCCTCGATTTTACCGCCTGCAGCTTCGATTGCAGCTTTAGCGCCTTTAGTCACGCGTAGACCTTTAACAGTCACAGCTTTGCTTAGGTCACCAGAAAGAACGATCTTAACAAATTCGATGTTCTTAGTGATAACGTTAGCAGCTTTAAGGCTGTTAAGATCAACTACGTCACCTGTTACTTTCGCTAGCTCAGCTAGACGAACTTCAGCAGACACTAGGCTCTTACGAGAAGTGAAACCGAATTTAGGTAGACGTTGTTTTAGAGGCATTTGACCGCCTTCAAAACCTGGACGAACAGAGCCGCCAGAACGTGACTTTTGACCTTTGTGACCGCGGCCACCTGTTTTACCAAGGCCAGAACCGATACCACGACCTACACGCTTCTTAGAAGGTTTAGAGCCAGCAGCCGGTGATAGAGTATTCAAACGCATTCTGATTACTCCTCAATCTTAACCATGTAGTAAACCTTGTTGATCATACCGCGTACGCACGGAGTATCTTCAAGTTCTACTGTATGGTTGATGCGACGAAGACCTAGACCTTTAAGACACGCTTTGTGCTTAGGTAGGCGACCAATTGAGCTTTTAGTTTGAGTTACTTTAATAGTTGCCATCGTGTGCTTACTCCGAAATAGATTCAACAGTTAGACCACGTTTAGCAGCAACCATTTCTGGTGACTTAACGTCTACTAGAGCACCAATCGTTGCACGAACGATGTTGATCGGGTTCGTTGAACCGTATGCTTTAGAAAGTACGTTATGTACGCCCGCAACTTCAAGTACAGCACGCATTGCACCACCGGCAATAACACCTGTACCTTCTGCAGCTGGCTGCATGTAAACTTTAGAGCCCGAATGACGACCTTTCACCGGGTGGTGAAGAGTGCCTTCGTTAAGCGATACTGTAACCATGTTACGGCGCGCTTTTTCCATTGCTTTTTGAATCGCAGCAGGTACTTCACGAGCTTTGCCGTAACCGAAACCTACGCGACCGTTACCGTCACCAACTACTGTTAGTGCAGTAAAGCTCATGATTCGACCACCTTTAACCGTCTTAGATACACGGTTAACTGCGATCAGCTTTTCTTGCAAATCATTAGCTTGTTGTTGTTCTTTAGCCATCTTCCAACCCTACCTTAGAATTTCAGACCAGCTTCGCGAGCAGATTCTGCTAGCGCCGCTACTCGACCGTGGTATTGGAAACCAGAACGATCAAATGCAACTGAAGCTACGCCTTTTTCAAGAGCGCGCTCAGCAACAGCTTTACCAACTGCTTTAGCTGCATCAACGTTACCAGTGTTCTTAACTTGCTCACGGATCGCTTTTTCTACAGTAGAAGCAGCTGCGATAACCTCAGAGCCGTTTGCCGCGATAACTTGTGCGTAAACATGGCGAGGAGTACGGTGTACTACCAGGCGAGTTGCACCAAGTTCTGCAATCTTACGACGTGCACGTGTAGCACGACGGATGCGAGATGCTTTCTTATCCATAGTGATACCTTACTTCTTCTTAGCTTCTTTAGTACGCACATTTTCATCTGCGTAACGAACACCTTTGCCTTTGTAAGGCTCAGGAGCACGGTAAGAACGAATGTCAGCCGCAACTTGACCTACTACTTGCTTATCGCAACCAGTAATGATGATCTCAGTTTGGCTAGGGCACTCAGCTTTAATACCTTCAGGTAGAGCGTGCTCTACTGGGTGAGAAAAACCAAGAGTTAGAGCTACAGAGTTGCCTTTCATAGCAGCACGGTAACCAACACCCTTAAGAGTTAGCTTCTTAGTGAAGCCCTCAGTAACACCCACAACCATGTTATTAACTAGAGCGCGAGCTGTACCAGCTTGTGCCCATGCGTTAGTAACACCTTCTTTCGGACCGAAAGTTAGGTTGGTTTCTTCCTGTGCAATAACTACGGCGCTGTTAAGAACGCGAGTAAGCTCACCTTTGCTACCTTTTACAGTAACTTCTTGGCCGTTTAGTTTCACCTCTACGCCAGCTGGAATAGCGACAGGTGCTTTAGCAACACGAGACATAATCTACTCCTTAAGCTACGTAACAGATGATTTCACCGCCAAGACCTGCTTTACGAGCAGCACGGTCAGACATCAGACCCTTGGAAGTAGAAACAACTGCAATACCAAGACCACCCATCACTGTAGGTAAAGAGTCTTTATTTTTATAAACTCTTAGACCAGGACGTGATACACGCTTGATTTGCTCGATTACAGGTTTAGCTTGGAAGTACTTAAGAGTAACTTCTAGCTCAGGTTTTGCTTCGCTGTTAACAGCGAAGTCTACGATGTAACCTTCAGCTTTAAGTAATGCAGCAATTGCAACTTTAAGCTTTGAAGAAGGCATTTTTACAGCAACTTTGTTTGCTGCCTGACCGTTACGAACTCGGGTCAGCATATCCGAAATCGGATCTTGCATGCTCATAAGATTTACTCCAAATGATTAAGTGGCAATTACCAGCTAGCCTTACGAAGACCCGGAATCTCGCCTTTCATGCAAGCTTCACGAACCTTAATGCGGCTTAGACCGAATTTACGTAGGTAACCGTGTGGACGACCAGTTTGGTTGCAACGGTTGCGCTGACGTGATGCACTTGAATCACGTGGAAGAGATTGCAGTTTAAGAACCGCATTCCAACGATCTTCTTCAGATGCGTTTACATCGCTAATGATAACTTTTAGCGCAGAACGCTTTTCAGCGAACTTAGCTACTAGTTTTGCACGTTTAGCTTCACGTGCTTTCATTGATTGTTTAGCCATAACAGTAACCCTACCCTTACTTACGGAATGGGAAGTTAAAGGCAGCCAGCAGAGCTCGGCCTTCCTCATCGGAACCCGCAGAAGTCGTGATAGTGATATCAAGACCGCGGACACGATCGACTTTATCGTAGTCGATTTCCGGAAAGATGATTTGCTCGCGAACACCCATGCTGTAGTTACCGCGACCGTCAAAAGACTTAGCGCTAACACCACGGAAATCACGTACACGTGGAAGTGCGATAGAGATTAAACGCTCTAAAAATTCCCACATGCGCTCACCACGCAAGGTTACTTTACAACCAATTGGGTAGCCTTCACGAATTTTGAAACCAGCTACAGATTTACGCGCTTTAGTGATAAGTGGCTTTTGACCAGAGATCGTTGCCATATCAGCTGCTGCGTTTTCTAGCAGTTTCTTATCGTTGATTGCTTCACCAACGCCCATGTTTAGGGTGATTTTCTCAATCCTAGGGACTTGCATGACGCTTGTGTAGCTGAACTCTTTGGTAAGCTCAGCGACTACAGACGACTTGTAGTAATCATGCAGTTTCGCCATAGTAGAACTCCAAATTACTTCTAATTAGTTAGAAACAGTTTCGCCGTTAGATTTGAAGAAACGAACTTTCTTGCCATCTTCGATACGGAAACCGATACGGTCTGCTTTACCAGTAGCCGCGTTAAAAACAGCAACGTTAGAAGCATCAATAGCTGCTTCTTGTTCAACGATGCCACCTTGTTGACCTAGAGCCGGAACCGGCTTTTGGTGTTTCTTAACAAGGTTGATGCCTTCAACGATAACTTTACCAGTTGTCAGAACCTTAGTTACTTTACCTTTCTTGCCTTTATCTTTACCAGCAAGAATGATTACTTCGTCATTACGACGGATTTTAGCTGCCATATTGCCGCTCCTTACAGAACTTCAGGTGCTAGTGATACAATCTTCATGAATTTCGCGTTACGAAGTTCACGAGTCACAGGACCAAAGATACGTGTGCCGACTGGTTGCTCAGTAGTGTCATTTAACAATACACAAGCATTACTGTCGAAGCGAATGACAGAACCGTCTGGGCGACGAACGCCTTTACGGGTGCGCACTACTACCGCCTTCAGAACATCACCTTTCTTTACTTTACCGCGAGGAATCGCTTCCTTCACTGTAACCTTGATGACGTCACCGATATGTGCATAACGGCGGTGAGAGCCACCCAGAACCTTAATACACATTACCTTGCGCGCGCCAGAGTTATCTGCTGCGTCAAGTGTACTTTGCATCTGGATCATTGTTAGTGCTCCGCTAAATATTAAAACTAGACCCTCTCGGGTCGGGCTGCCTCTTTAAAAGGGACGCGAATTGTACCACCCTTTTTTTAAATTGGGTAGACAAAAAACAAGCGGCTCCAAAAAATTATTTGGAGCCGCTTATAAGTTATAGAATTACAAAGATTAAATCTTCGCTTTTTCTAGAACTTTAACCAATGTCCAAGACTTAGTCTTAGACAGAGGACGACACTCAGCGATTTCAACTTTGTCGCCTAGGCCACAAGTGTTGTCTTCGTCGTGTGCGTGTACTTTAGTCGTGCGTTTGATGAACTTACCGTAAATTGGGTGTTTTACAGTGCGTTCAATAGCAACAACGATAGACTTGTCCATCTTGTCGCTTACTACACGGCCTTGCTGGATGCGGTTAGTTTCGCTCATTATGCGCCTGCCTTTTCAGTCAAAACAGTTTTCACACGTGCGATGTCACGGCGTACAGCTTTTAGAGTATGAGTTTGCTGTAGTTGACCAGTTGCAGCTTGCATGCGCAAGTTGAACTGTTCACGTAGCAAATTCAATAGCTCAGCGTTAAGCTCTTCAACGTTCTTTTCGCGTAGATCTTGTGCTTTCATCACATCACCTGCTTAGTTACAAAAGTAGTTTTAACAGGCAGTTTACGTGCCGCTAGGCGGAACGCTTCACGTGCCAACTCTTCAGGTACGCCATTCATCTCGTACATAACTTTGCCTGGTTGGATTTGAGCAACCCAGTACGCAACTGAACCTTTACCTTTACCTTGACGAACTTCAAGAGGCTTTTCAGTAATCGGCTTGTCTGGGAATACACGGATCCAGATTTGACCTTGACGCTTAATGTGACGTGTCATAGCACGACGTGCCGCTTCGATTTGACGTGCAGTCAGACGACCACGGCCAACAGCTTTAAGACCGAATTCGCCGAAGCTTACTTCAGTACCTTTAGCTAGACCACGGTTACGACCAGTCATAACCTTGCGGAACTTAGTACGTTTTGGTTGTAGCATCGTTCGACTCCTTACTTACGGCCTTTACGCTGCTTCTTAGGCTTATCGCCTTTTGGCTCTACTGCGTTAGCAGCTGGCATACCGCCTAGAATCTCACCTTTGAAGATCCAAACTTTAATGCCGATCACACCGTATTGAGTGTGAGCCGAAGAAGTTGCGTAATCAATGTCTGCACGTAGAGTGTGTAGAGGCACACGGCCTTCACGGTACCACTCAGAACGTGCGATTTCAGCACCGCCAAGACGGCCGCCTACTTGTACTTTGATGCCTTTAGCGCCTAGACGCATAGCATTTTGTACCGCACGCTTCATTGCACGACGGAACATAACACGACGCTCTAGTTGAGACGCGATGCTATCAGCTACAAGCTGACCATCTAGCTCAGGCTTACGTACTTCAGCGATGTTAATTTGCGCTGGTACACCTGCGATTTTAGCTACAGCTGCGCGTAGCTTCTCTACGTCTTCACCTTTCTTACCGATAACAACGCCAGGACGAGCAGTGTGAATAGTCACACGAATGCTCTTAGCTGGACGCTCGATAACGATACGAGATAATGATGCTTTTTGTAGTTCCTTTGTAAGGAACTGACGTACCTTGAAGTCGCCGTCTAGGTTGTCAGCGAATTCGTTGGTATTAGCAAACCATGTAGCATTCCAAGGCTTAACGATGCCAAGACGAATACCATTAGGATGTACTTTCTGACCCATTGCTTACTCTCCTAGTCTTTAGCGATCTGCTACAACAATAGTGATGTGGCTTGAACGCTTCAAGATACGATCCGCACGACCTTTAGCACGAGGCATAATACGCTTCATGATAGGGCCCTCATCTACGAAGATTTTAGCGACATTTAGATCGTCGATATCTGCACCTTCGTTATGTTCCGCGTTAGCGATAGCTGACTCAAGAACCTTCTTAACCAATACAGCAGCTTTTTTGTTGCTGAAAGTTAGAATTTCTAGAGCTTGGTCTACCGACTTACCGCGAATTTGGTCTGCAACTAAGCGAGCTTTCTGTGGAGAAATACGAGCAAAGTTATGTTTAGCTAAAGCTTCCATCATCTACTCCTTATTTCTTCTTAGCTTTCTTATCTGCAGCATGACCGCGATAAGTACGAGTTGGTGCAAATTCGCCCAGTTTGTGACCGATCATTTCTTCGGTAACGAAAACTGGAACGTGCTGACGACCATTATGGACAGCGATGGTCAAACCAATCATTGTTGGGATGATCATTGAGCGACGGGACCAAGTCTTAATAGGCTTTTTGTCTCCGCTTTCCACCGCTTTCTCTACCTTCTTCAGCAAGTGTAGGTCAATAAAAGGACCTTTCTTGAGAGAACGTGGCATGGCGATTCCTCTTTATAAATTATTTAGTGCGACGACGTACGATGTACTTGTCAGTGCGCTTGTTCTTACGAGTCTTGAAGCCCTTAGTAGGAACGCCCCAAGGAGAAACTGGGTGACGACCACCAGATGTGCGGCCTTCACCACCACCATGTGGGTGATCCACCGGGTTCATTACTACACCACGTACGGTTGGACGTACGCCGCGCCAGCGTGAAGCACCAGCTTTACCAAGTTCACGTAGCATATGCTCAGAGTTACCAACTTCACCGATCGTTGCACGACCTTCAGAAAGTACTTTGCGCATCTCACCAGAACGTAGACGGATAGTTACGTATGCACCATCGCGAGCGATGATTTGAGCATAAGCACCAGCCGAACGAGCTAGTTGAGCACCTTTACCAGGCTTAAGTTCAACACAGTGTACAGTAGAACCTACTGGGATGTTGCGCATCGGCAGAGTGTTACCTGCTTTGATTGCAGCATCTACGCCAGATTGAATCTGGTCGCCTGCGTTAACACCTTTAGGTGCAATGATGTAACGACGCTCACCGTCTGCGTACAGAACTAGAGCGATGTTAGCACTACGGTTTGGATCGTATTCTAGACGCTCAACTTTCGCTGGGATGCCATCTTTAGTACGTTTGAAGTCAATTACACGGTAATGGTGCTTATGACCACCACCGATGTGACGTACTGTAATACGACCGTTGTTGTTACGACCACCGTTCTTAGAGTTTTTCTCTAGAAGTGGTGCGTATGGCTTACCCTTGTGTAGGTCAGCGTTAACAACTTTAACGACGTGACGACGACCAGGGGAAGTCGGCTTACATTTAACAATAGCCATTTTTACTACTCCTGTTATTCCGCGCCGCCAACGAAGTCAAGATCTTGACCTTCTTTCAAAGTAACGTAGGCTTTTTTCACGTCTGAACGACGGCCTTCACGCATACCTTGACGTTTGGTCTTACCCTTTAATACAAGAGTATTTACAGACTTAACTTCAACTTCAAATAGCTTTTCTACAGCTGCTTTGATCTCTTTCTTAGTTGCATCTTTAGCTACTTTGAAAACGATAGTGTTCGCTTTCTCAGCTGCCATAGTTGCTTTTTCAGAGATGTGCGGAGCACGTAGAACTTTTAAGATACGCTCTTCAGTGATCATGCTAGCATCTCCTCAACTTGCTTAACTGCGTCAGCAGTCATTAGAACCTTGTCGAAAGCGATTAGTGATACTGGATCAACACCAGCAACATCACGTGCATCTACTTTGTATAGGTTACGAGCAGCTAAGAATAGATTTTCATCTACTTCGCCAGTCACAATCAGAACGTCGCTTAGCTCAAGCTCTTTAAGCTTAGCTACAAGTTCTTTTGTTTTTGGTGCTTCTACAGAGAAGTTATCAACAACGATTAAACGCTCTTGACGAACTAGCTCAGAAAGAATGCTCTTCATAGCACCGCGGTACATTTTTTTGTTTACTTTTTGGCTGTGATCTTGTGGTTTCGCAGCAAAAGTAACACCACCTGTACGCCAGATTGGGCTACGAATTGTACCAGCACGTGCGCGGCCAGTACCTTTTTGACGCCATGGCTTAGCGCCACCGCCAGATACTTCAGAACGAGTCTTTTGAGCACGAGTACCTTGACGAGCACCTGCTGCATATGCAACAACTACTTGGTGTACAAGAGCTTCGTTGAAGTCACGTCCGAAAGTAGTCTCGGAAACAGTTAGTGCATCAGCACCTTTAACCATCAATTCCATTACTTACTCCTAGACGTTATGCTTTAACAGCAGGTTTTACGATCACGTTTCCGCCTGTTGAGCCCGGTACTGCACCTTTAATAAGGAGTAGATTGCGCTCAGCGTCAACACGTACGATCTCTAGGTTTTGAGTCGTTACACGCTCAGCACCCATGTGACCTGCCATTTTCTTGCCTTTAAACACGCGGCCTGGAGTTTGACATTGGCCAATTGAACCCGGTGCGCGGTGAGACAAAGAGTTACCGTGAGTCATATCTTGAGTAGAGAAGTTCCAACGCTTGATAGCGCCTTGGAAGCCTTTACCTTTAGATGTACCAGTAACGTCTACTTTTTTAATTTCGTTGAAAAGTTCTACGTTTAGCTCAGCGCCAACTTCAAACTCTTCGCCGTTTTCTAAACGGAATTCCCAAAGACCGCGACCTGCTTCTACACCCGCTTTCGCGAAGTGACCAGCTTCAGGTTTAGTTACACGGTTAGCTTTCTTAGCACCAGTAGTTACTTGGATTGCTGCGTAGCCGTCTGTCTCAAGAGTTTTAACTTGAGAAATACGGTTCGCTTCAACCTCAACAACAGTTACTGGGATAGAAACGCCTTCTTCAGTAAATACGCGGGTCATACCCACTTTACGTCCGACTAGACCAATCATTATTCTTATCTCCCTTAACCTAGGCTGATTTGAACATCAACGCCAGCTGCAAGATCAAGACGCATTAGAGCATCAACAGTTTTATCTGTTGGCTCAACGATGTCGATCAAACGCTTGTGAGTACGGATTTCGTACTGATCACGTGCATCTTTGTTGACGTGTGGAGAGGTAAGAACAGTGAAACGCTCTTTACGAGTAGGAAGTGGAATAGGACCACGAACCTGTGCGCCAGTACGTTTTGCTGTTTCAACGATTTCCGCAGTTGAAGCATCGATTAGCTTGTAATCAAACGCTTTAAGGCGGATACGAATACGTTGGTTCTGCATGAGACAGAGCTCCAATTATTAAAAATTACACAAACAATATCGCCACTCAAACCCGATAAAACGAGAGAATGCCGATTGATTTATGTGAAACCGTAGCATCCAAAATTAGGACGCATTGTCAGTTAACTTTTGAAGCAAACAAAAAGTTTACTATTTTTATTAACCGCGAACATAAGCTGAGTATACATTACTAGGTAAGACCTACTCCTCAGTGCTCATTGGTTCACAACCAGCGTTAGCCAGTGCGATGCATTATACAGATCACACTTTAGTATGCAAGTAGTGTTGGAAAAATAATCGGAATTTATTGGAAGTTGGTTTTGTATCGAGAGAGAAGAAGATAGATGGAATGTGATATTTCTTTAGAGAAAACAAAAGGGAAGCCGAAGCTCCCCTTTTTCAGATGCGTGCTCTTCTAATGAAGAGTGTGCAAAAATCTAAATGCTATTAAGCGAAGATTTTAGCTACAACACCAGCACCAACT
>NZ_AJZD02000253.1 GCF_000272105.2 Vibrio splendidus 12E03 | reverse complement strand
CCCTTGGTAAGGGTGAGGTCCCCAGTTCGAGTCTGGGTATCAGCACCACTATTTAGTTGATTTGATTCATCAAGTTAACAACAGAATTTGTTTGACGACCATAGCATTGTGGACCCACCTGATTCCATGCCGAACTCAGAAGTGAAACACAATAGCGCCGATGGTAGTGTGGGGCTTCCCCATGTGAGAGTAGGACATCGCCAGGCTTTAAATTTTTAGAGTCGTTTTTAAACGGTTCTTGAATTGCTGATATAGCTCAGCCCGGTAGAGCGCACCCTTGGTAAGGGTGAGGTCCCCAGTTCGA
>NZ_AJZD02000252.1 GCF_000272105.2 Vibrio splendidus 12E03 | reverse complement strand
ATGACATCATAATAAATAGCGCAGTTAGTGTGATTAGAATATTTTTCATATTTACTCCTATTTAGTTAACGTAATAATTAAAATCAACAAAAATATATCAAAACTTCCTTGCCAGAGTTCAAATTTTAATGTCATTAAAATCACACCAATAAGTTAAAGTTCAATATTAATCGATTAAGCTCAGGGGGTAGTATAATTTAGTTTACACAAGCTTAGAATTGTGGAAATTTGTATCATCCTTGATATGAAATTGTCCTTTTTAACCCTGTATGCGTATAAGTTGTTATATGCATTGTTTTTATATTTTATTGAAAAATCTGTCTCAAAGGCAACTTCATTACCTTTGTTTATAGTTATTTTAATACTTTTAGCATTGCATTTTCTTTGTGGCCTTGATTTTATAATAGCCTCGATGCTGTCGAGATCTAGCTTTTTAGTCTTGTCGATGATGGTGTATTCAGTATTAACGTTTGAAACCAATCGTTGATTTGGGATATTGTAACCATGGGTGTCTCCAGTCATTAAAAGTATAACGACCGGTAAAGTGGGAAGTATTAAATTTTTTACTAAGGATAGTTTATACTGGAATTTTTTGTATATCCTAGTTTTTAAAAATTCTTTATCATGATTTACTTCCATATTGTTGTATCCATTAAGTAATGGTGTGGGGTTACTTACACCATTAGTTGAATCATCAATATCGATTTTATCAAGCCGATAACCTGCCTTACTTATAGTTGTGATTTTTATTTTTCTTATATTAATAGTAAGAAGGGCTTTTCTTAACATGCTTATTGTGTTTGTCAACGACTGATCAGACACTATAGAACCGTCCCAGCATTCGTCGAAAATTTCATCTTTACTTACACAGCGGTTGCTGTGTTGATGAAGATAAAGTAAGACCCTAAAAGGTTTTGGCCTTAATTGTATTAAGCTTTTGTCTTCAATATTCATTATTGAACGATCATCAAAGCTAACATGTAGTTTTTCATAAATCACGAGTGAATTTGTAACATTCATCATTTTATTCATCATTTTACTCTAGAGCTAATCTTGTGTTATTCGACGGCCTTGATTTTTTCGTACGGATTTTATTTTTTTTTAAAGTAATGACCACAAAAAAAACAAATGATGTCACAAATGTGTCATTTTAGTTATTTTTAGTTTTTTTTGTTTGGGTTTTATTTGTTGTGGATTGGCTTGTTATTGTTATTGTTATTGTTATTGTTGTGATGTATCTCTGGTGTTTATTAAGGTTTCGTGGGATAACGTATGAAAGTTCTATTAAAAC
>NZ_AJZD02000251.1 GCF_000272105.2 Vibrio splendidus 12E03 | reverse complement strand
AGTCCCGTCCACTCCGCCACTTATTAGAAAGCCTAGTCTATGACTAGGCTTTCGTCGTTTCTGGGTATCGATAATTCGGTCTCCAACCATGAGCTCCGGTCGCCTGAGATCCTAGCTACACCGCCATTTATAAGAAGCCTCGCTAGAAATCGCGGTGCTTTTTTGCATCTAAATTACAGTGCTTCGCACGTCAGTCGAATAATTTACACAAAAGACTACCCTTAGCCTACAGCATCGGTGTTCTCCAAAACCAACCCTATGACTATGGAGTACATCATTTCTGACTCCTGATATGATTTGGCACGAGCATCACTTCAAATGCACGCAGCTTTAAGCTTAGTGCTCAAAAACTTGAGCCATACGATGTGTAAGTTAGCTTTATGAGACAGAACTGACTCAACGTATCCCCTTCTCGCACCTGAAACTATACAGGCCCTACAGCCCATCTTTTTGCTCTGCACTTGTAGGCTGTTTCTCGATTTAGCGAGTGTCCGTCAGGTACTAGATTACAGCCCTTCCTACATGAAACCTGACTTCTGTCCGAGCGGTGAATCTAGAGGTTAACTCTGACGTGTATTAAGACTCCATCATAGAGGCTTCTGCTAAGAACGCTAGAGCCCCTAATGATTCGACTTAATAGCTATTGTTATGCATTTATCTAAAACCACTCTCGATGGTATTGGGCGCCTTGTTCGAAGTATTTCAAAGGGTAAAAGTGGACTAGATTCAGGTTGAAGGAGGGGGCGTTTGGTTGCGTTCCAAAGTTGTGCTGGAGGGAGATATATTAAGAAATAGTGAACCTCTCGTATCCGTGCCTACACGTGCAGTAATGTTTATCACCTAACCGGATTGGGACTCTCTGGTTCTAGGGGATGGTATTTTAGGATGTTTACCGGTCTCTTTTCGATTCTGATTTGCTTGTTGACTCGATATGAATTGGTTGTTTGACCGTTTTGCTCTGAGCATATTGATTTCTTGCTGGTTAGTTCAAGCTATGTTTTGGCTATTGCGACTAAGATAAAGATAGAAGGTGACTACTGTTTGCTTGGTAAGAATAGAAAATCCCCAAGTCATCGGTGGATAGTTTTGTGATTTTTTAAGAAATAGATAAAGCCTTAAAACCTAATGGATCTAACTATGAAATTGAGTTTTAACTTTGAAGATGCGAGCCAAATCTTTGTGGGATCTTTCGCTTTGGCCGTGCCGATTTCTTTTTCTGAAGAGGCTTGGAAGTTAGGGGAGACTTTACCTACCGCTAATCTATTGCTGCTATTTTTACTGTCAGCGGTGTTCTTAGGCTTCTATACCTATGAGAGTGTCTTTCAAAAAGATGTTGTTGCTCGGTTGCCGGTGTTTATTTTCAGAATAGTTATTGCTTATGTTATGACGGCATTGGTCGTTGCTTTGGTACTGACTTGCCTAGACAAATTACCTCTATTGAGTGATCCCGTCGTATCGATCAAAAGAGTGATTGTTATTTCGATGCCAGCCTCTATGGGCGCTATTGTAGTGGATAGTTTTGATAAAGAGTGACTTGTGTGCCAATTTGGATTTAAGTGTCTTACAGAGCTTTTCTAGCGCTTATTTGATTCGTTATTTAGCTTTCTCACCTCCAAACTTAGCATTGATTTTGTCAACCGATCTCCTCATCAATAAAATGAGTAGCAACGTACTGTGACTGACTCTTACGTGAATGTGTCGTTTGTTGTTGGGAGATTTTGAAGAGCATTAAGTAGCGAAGATTTGTAGCTTTGGAAGGGTATAAAAACGGTTGGTTTCTGAATTGAATATGGTATTTGAAAGGTGAGGGTAGTTGTATTAATAAGTTAGGCTCTTTAAATGCAAAAAAGCCGCATCAATGATGCGGCTTCTTTTAATTGGCTCCCCTTGCAAGACTTGAACTTGCG
>NZ_AJZD02000250.1 GCF_000272105.2 Vibrio splendidus 12E03 | reverse complement strand
GGGATAACAATCTCATCCGTCGATGGTCGAAAGAAAGCCTTCTGACCGACGTAGTTGATGGTTGCTCCCGTCGCTTTAAAGAAATCCTCCACATCCTCCCTCAAATCAAGCTCACCTCTCAGATCCGTTTTAGGCTCTGGTTTGGTGATCCCCTCAATCTGATCCAGGTTGAAAACAACAAACGTTTTCAACATAGGAATCGTTTCGATTTTCTCTTTACCATTCACTGTCTTTTCTTTTTCCAAAGACTTGTAAAAAGTAATATGCGTCCCCTTTTCACCTTTAATTACGTTCCCCCCAAGATCTAATGCTTGCTTGAAAGTTAGCCATTGATTCGAGCTAAATTGATTCATTTGAGCACTCATCCAAAGCAACATCACATTCATTCCTGAATACGTGTTACCTGTTGAAAAGTTATAAGGTAGACCGTCGGACTGAGT
>NZ_AJZD02000249.1 GCF_000272105.2 Vibrio splendidus 12E03 | reverse complement strand
TATTTTCATACATTCAGATTTTTATGATTAAGATGAAATTAAAAGCTGAATTGGAATTTATTAAGCTCTCTTATAACTCGGCTCAAATCTTGTTAAAGGAGATTGGTTTCAATGACATTTTGTCTCAAGCTTTTAATGCTTTACCTGATGAGTTGAGATTTTATGCGTTCAAGTTTGGTGTTCCTCAAGGTCTAGCGGTTTGGGCTAACTTCTTCACGACTGCTTTAGTGATGAGGCTCTCTAGATAATGGCTATTACCATAAGAACGGGCGCTAATGGCTCTTACAAGTCTGCATATACGGCTTACTTCTCTATCTATCTGGCTTTAAAGGCGGGTAGGACTGTTGTGACTAACATCGAGGGTATGGAGCCTCTATCGTCGATTGAGGAGCGATTTAACATTAAGTTCCCTAGTACATCAAAACTCTTTCGTATTACCTCTAGGGATGAATCAGGGGTTAATCTTTGGACTCATTTTTTCTGTTGGTGTCCTATTGGTGCGCTTATTGTTATTGATGAGTGTCAGGATATATTCTCTAAAAATGTCGGCTTTGATATGAGAAAGGTTAAATATAAACCTCTCTCTGATTTCATTACTCAATCACCTAGTGATGGCTTATTACCTAAAGATTACGTGCATTTTTTTAATTCTCGTCATAACCCTGTTGATATGGATGATTTGAAAGAGTCTGAAACTGATGATAGGGGTGTTGCTGAATATGATAGTGATGGTCGAATAATATATCCTCATACTTTCAATGAGGGATTTATGAGACATCGAAAATATGATTGGGATATCGAGTTGCTTTCACCAGATTGGAAGCAAATTGATTCAGGTATTAAAGCTTGTGCTAATCAGAACTTCTTTCACAAGGGGCGTGACCAGTTTTTCTGGACAAGAAGAAAACCCTATATTTTAAAACATGATAAAGCAGTAACTACGCCTGTTATTCCTAAAAAAAAGGACATTAACTTAACGAGTCAAAAAATACCGCTAGATGCTTTCATGCTTTACAAATCTACGGGGACGGGGAGTGCTAAGAAACAATTAGCAATGAATACGCTTTTCCGTAGCCCTAAAGCTATTTTGATTTTTCTATTATCTATATTTTGTTTCGGGTACATAATTTATGACTTATCCAATCGTTATTTTGAAACTTCTGAGACGGTGGAGGAAGAGGGACAAACAACGTCTTCAACTGCCGTTCTTGAGCAAAATAAAATACCACCTAATAAAAGTGCTGAAAATTCTGGGGATGTATCTTCTAGTGGGGATAGCAGTAAAGTTGATGACAAAACTGTTCTTTCTCATGTTCCTATAGCTGAGGTTCTTCCGTTTGAAGGAATTAAGAAAGCGTTTGTAACGGGTGTGAATTTCGCTATTAAAAACGGCTCTATCGAACGACAAGTTAGTATCGAGGTTCAAGCTTTAGATGGTTTTTATTCTGTGAATGAAAACTTTCTCAAGGCTTATAACATTACTTTTGACCGGATTGATGATTGCTTGTTGAAATTGAACAGAGGCCAACTCTCGAAATTGATAACGTGCAAACCTTACGCAGCTGCGACAGCTTCTCCAGAAGTAGCTCGTGCTGATGTTAAATTATTTTAGATTAGAGGTATTACATGGGAAACATTATTCAAATTACAGTTGAAGATTTTGACGCTTTACTGGAAGCATTGATTGTTGGTGAGGTTTTAGCGGTTATAACTGGCTTGCTTATTTACGAGGGTCTTTATTTGGCTGTTCGTTGGTTGTTTCGTTCGAATGACCAGCAACAAGCACAAACTAGCCCCGCAGGGATAAGCGAACATGATCATGTTAAGGGGTCGGTTTCGCCTGATGAGCGATAAGCAGCGAAGCGTAGCAATGT
>NZ_AJZD02000248.1 GCF_000272105.2 Vibrio splendidus 12E03 | reverse complement strand
GCTACCCCTTCCCTCGCGTCACAAAGTCCGTGCGTTTGACTTCCACGGTGACATCATCCAAATGCAGCCTTAAACGCGGGTAGATACCGGTGATTTTGTACATGCCGTACGCGTCGTCATATTTCATTGGCGCAATGGCGGCTTTCCCTCCAATTTGCGTTTCAATGCTTAAAATGCCGCGATTGGGGTTTGCCAGGCGAATGTAAGTAAATTGACCATCGTCATACGCGTCCGACACCACGTTTTGACCAATAAAACCGTCACCTTCATCCCATTGGTAACGGGTGTAAATGCGATAACGGTATTTACGCAGCGCCTCAATGATGGCGCGGTTTTTCTCTTCCTTGCGGTGCGTATTGACGGTCTTGAGTTCAAGCTTTAAACGTTCAATGGTCGCCTGTGCCTGCGGGGCAACCGAAGGCGTCGTCGTCACTTTTTGCGTTTGCACAAAAGAAGAGACCGCTTGCTTTGTCTGAGCGTCCATAAACCCGCGAGTCTTCACGAGCACACAGGTTTGATTTTTGTTGGCAGGCACCCTGTTAGCTTGAATGTC
>NZ_AJZD02000247.1 GCF_000272105.2 Vibrio splendidus 12E03 | reverse complement strand
TCAATACTAAAGAGTGCTATGCCTTTCCCTAAAGATACAAACGAAACGTTTATTAGAAAAGCCATTAAGCAATGGGGCAACCGTTACGACTACTCTCTTGTCCAGTATGTGAACAGTCGAACGCCTGTTGTTATTCTTTGTAACAAGCATCAGCAAGCGTTTGAACAAACCCCTAAAGCCCATTTTGCGGCGAAACACCATTGCTGCCCACTGTGTTATCAAGAGGTGGTGGGAAGTTACCAAAATGAGTGGCGATTACAGAATAAGTCAAC
>NZ_AJZD02000246.1 GCF_000272105.2 Vibrio splendidus 12E03 | reverse complement strand
ATTCAACGTTTAACATCCTGAGGATAACAGTCCAAATGGGCTTGTAAAGTGATTTACATCACATCTTATTTGATTCATTTTTAGTCTCTGATGTCGACTGACAATAGTTTAATCACACAATAATTTGATGAATTTCTAAGAAGGTTTTGGACAAAAATCAGTTTCAGATAACGGAACATTAGCAAACTTTTATAATGCAAATTTGCCAATTATTGCCTACTGGACAGTTGCTTTCAGCTCAACAGGTGCTAGTTGGACTGGCTTAACTAGAGATTCAGTCCTAGCTTGAAATCCACACATCGACACACCTTTTAAGAATAGCTCGCTCAATTTCGGCACTCAAAAAGGTATAAAAAAGGCCCTCAAGGGGCCTATTGTTATTCTGTTATTGGCTTAAATAGTTTGAGCCAAGAGTTTAAAGTCTTCGACCTGCGACGTGCTGTACTTACATTTAAAGTTGGTACACAGTCTTGCAGGAATTCAAACGCACTACCATTAGGAATGTCTGCTAGCGTTTTTCCAGATGCCCAGCTAATCCACGTCCATCCACAATCACTGCTTTGGAATCTCATAGCTGCTGATTTTAACCTTTGATTTTCATCTAACTTACCAAATTGCATACCTGCTGAAGTAGGTTGATTTGACCTATCTAAATACCCCAGAGTGCGGGCTGCGTGGAGATAATAAGCCACTTGTCTTGATGTAATCCCTAGCGTGAACTCATTTACTTCTTGAAAATTAGACTTAGCGATCACTACATCAAACACACGCTTAAGATCATCTGCTTGAGGTACTCTCAGACTAGATAAGTATGTTAATTCACTTGTCTTTAGCTCTGTCAATATCCGTTCTGCGGCAGATTTGGATAACTGATGTGGAAAGCTTCCGTCTATAAGTGGTGTTAGTTTAAAGTCATAGGAAGAATCAACTACCAAAGATAAAAACTCTTTAACCACATCAACATCAATTTTCATGCTTAATAGTGTAGTGTGAATATCTTCAGAACTAGTTAAAACGCCAAAGAAATCGTCGATAACAGGTGATACTTTTTCATAATGGTTTGATTCTAATCGAACGATAAATGAGCCAGGTCGCGCATCAACAGGTACTAGCCTGTCAGATATATTTATCGTTCTTACGAATTCATCATATAAAGAAGACCAGCCCTCAAGGATTTTAGATATTGAATCTAATTTCATTATGCCGCGTCGGCTAGGCTTTGAAATGTGAATTTCATGATTAGTGATCGATGATACAACTTCTTGTTCTGGGACTAATTCACACTCGATTCGATAATCTATTGGTGGGAGTTCTTCTTCTGTTAACTCTTCTGCGGTTAAATGCGTTAATGTTTCTTCTTCACCGTCAAATGAGGTAAAAATTCTGAAAATAGAATTTTCTTCTGGGTATATGAATGCATCACGAAGTGAGCGAGAGGCACTCTCTAGCTTCTCGAGGCGATTATATGACATTGGTACATATAACCAAGTATCGCCGTCTTCGAGCTCATCTATCCAATAAACTAGGTAATAGATCCCTAGTGCATTTACTGCACTAAATAGTTTTGGACCATCATACTCTTCGTAGATTTTATGGAACTCTAATGTTCCTAATCTGCTGTCTTGTACTAGTGGGTACATTTCATTATTCTTCTATACACTCAAAGCGTTCGTGTGGAAGAGCGTCTTTTTTAAACCAAACTGTTACATGGCAAGGGCCACCAGTCTTTTTCATCACGCCATCATCATTACACAAATGACCAGAGGATAACGTTTTGTTCCTCAATGGCTTAAATAGCTTCTTTTTCTTTAACGCTTCTTCTGGTTCAGTGAAAAGTGAAGCCCCATAAAGCATTTCTCTATCACTAGGTTTTCTAGCAGCTCTCTTAGAGTTCTCTTCAATTGTAGATCTAAAATCCACTTTTTGAGGGGGATTATTGTCTACTAACCGATAAGCTTCACCATTAGCCTCACTAGCATCTTCTGGAGGCATATCTTCTGGATAAAAGTCAGGATAATCGCACATATTAAGTTGAACTTGTCACATAAAACATTGTTGCATAGTAAAGACCATTTACTTATTTATCAATGGGCTGACTCTCGAATGTGTGATAGACATCGATTCGCTAGAAATATCGCTTCCCCAAAAACAACGTTGGTTGGTTAATGCGGATACACCAACAGCCCCAGAACCCATAAATGGATCGCAAACTAATTCACCTTCGGAGCTACTTTGATTAATTAAAATATCCATCAATTCAACAGGCTTTTCCGTCGGATATCCTCGATGTATACGAGGTACTTGTAATACATCTGGTGTACTTAAGTCGTTTAACTTTCTTTTACCTTTTTCAAAGAACAAAATGAACTCATAGCGAGCACGGTAATGGTAGCCCATACCAATTTTCATCTTGTCCCATACAATCGGCTTCCAAAACTTAAAACCGACAGACTCAGCTATTGGTTTAACAATAAATGCAGTTTCTTGGTCACAAAAAAGATAGAAGTGAGAGTTTTTCTTTAGAACTCTGTATACCTCAGTAAATAGTTCTTCAAACCTATCATTTGGAAAGATCTCGAACCACTGATTACTTGAAGCTTTACTATTTTTAAGCCTTGTTGTCGTACCGACTTTTCGATGCTTTTCTAATGACTCATACGGCGGGTCAGTAATAAGTAAATCAACTGATGAGTCGTCAATAGTTTTCAGCCACTCAACGGCATCTAGTTCATACAAACTACACTGTAATTTTTTAGTACTATTATTCAACAACTTAAATTTACCCATATTGATAATGTCATATGATTCAAAAAACGATGAATTCTATACGAGATTGATTGCAAAATCAGGTTTATATTTTTGTAGATGTAAGCAGTCAATTCTGTGTTTACTTAAAGAAGTCCACCTAAGCTGATAGATAGTCGAATTTACCCTCCGTGATACAGCACGGGAATTTACAACATTCCGCACTCCAAAATCAGTCAATGAAGGTTCTGGATATAAACCACTTAGAGTTTACACTCTATTCCCTGATCGTATTACCAGCCCGAGTGCTTGACGTGAGTAA
>NZ_AJZD02000245.1 GCF_000272105.2 Vibrio splendidus 12E03 | reverse complement strand
AATTTCGATAGGTTAATCTGTGAACGCAATCACCCTATTTATATCATGGATAATTTAGGTAATTGATTGTTATATATGATAATGATTCTCAGTTAAATTCTAATTAATCTAACCACCAGTACCACTTTAGGGTTATATAAACTTCAACGTGACTAAGGTCACTGCCACTAATTGATCTGGGACAATCTATATCCAACACGTAACAAAATGTGTTTTTTATGAATTAATATAAACAGGAATTCTCCAGTTCTTAATTTGAATAGCAAACTCACAACGCTTGGTATAAAAATCAGTATATTGGAGATATCACTGTGAAAAAGCATTGGATACGTAATTCGGTCACAGCACTATTAATGGTTAGCGCGTCATTAGCAAGCGCGACCAGTTTTGCTGCGTCTGAACAAAAAGAAATTGGCGATCCTCGTAACGATCAGTTCGAGCAAAACCACCCAGATCAATATCATTCATGGAGACAAACTTCAGAAAGCGAAACGATTGAAGACGCACTAAAAGAAGATCCAAACATGGTTATCATGTGGGCTGGCTACGGCTTCGCAAAAGATTACAACAAAGCACGTGGTCACTTTTATGCGATTGACGATGTAAGACAAACGCTCCGTACTGGCGGCCCAACGGACGAAAACTCAGGCCCTATGCCAATGGCGTGTTGGAGTTGTAAAAGCCCAGACGTAGCACGTGTTATCGAAGAGCGTGGTGAAGACGGTTATTTTGAAGGTAAATGGGCACGTCTTGGCAACGAGATTGTGAATCCTATTGGCTGTGCAGATTGTCACGATACCCAAAGCGAAGGCTTTAAAAATGGTGAGCCAGCACTGAAGGTGACACGTCCTTATGTTGAACGTGCATTTGAAGCGATTGGTAAAAAGTTTGATGAGCAAAGCCGTTTAGACCAGCAAGCTTCTGTTTGTGCTCAGTGCCACGTGGAATATTACTTCACAGGCCCAACCAAAGGCGTGAAGTTCCCTTGGGATCAAGGCACTACGGTTGGCGATATGGAACGCTACTATGATGCAATCAACTTTAAAGATTGGACGCATAAAGTATCGAAAGCACCCATGCTGAAAGCGCAGCACCCAGGTTTCGAAACATGGCGCGAAGGCATCCACGGTAAGAACAAAGTCGTTTGTGCTGACTGTCATATGCCGAAAGTAACCAAAGAAGATGGCACCGTTTATACCGACCATAAAGTGGGTAACCCATTCGACCGCTTCGAAGATACGTGTGCAAACTGTCATACTCAATCTAAAGAGACCATGCGTAACATCGTTTCAAGCCGTAAAGCTCAAGTGCTGAACATGAAGCTGACCGCTGAGAAACAAATCGTTGCCGCTCACTTTGAAGCAGGCGCGGCATGGGAAGCAGGTGCGACCGAGCAAGAGATGGAGCCTATCCTACTGGATATCCGTCATGCTCAATGGCGCTGGGACTACGCTATTGCATCTCACGGCGTTCATATGCATGCACCTGAAATCGCTCTAGAAGTGCTAGGCACTGCCGTTGACCGCGCAGCCGATGCTCGTACTAAGATTGTTCGTCTACTGGCGAAGAAAGGAATCACTGATCCAATCGAGATTCCAGACATCTCGACCAAAGAAGCGGCTCAAAAAGCGCTTGGAATGGACATGGATAAGATGAACGCTGAGAAACAACACTTCTTAGACACGGTTGTTCCTAAATGGGAAGAGCAAGCTGAAAAGCGTGAAGCCAACTACGAATACTAGTTTCTTCAATTAGACCATAACGTAAAAACCAGTCACACTATTATTGTGTGGCTGTTTTTTTTAGGTTTGGGGCAATACACATCAATATCTCCTCCCCAATCCACTCGCCAATTCAAGGAATAGACAATGAAAACCTTACTTTCACTTTCAGCATTATGTATCGCACTACTCAGTTCAGGCGTTCACGCTTCTGAGCGTGCTGAGACAGGGTGGGAATTAATAGAGAAAGGCGCATTAGTGGTAGATGTCAGAACACCAGCAGAGTTCGAACAAGGGCATCTAGACAACGCCATCAACTACCCTCTTTCTGAAGTCGCTACTCACTTCACTAAGATAGATAAAGACCAACCGATCGTTTTGTATTGCCGCAGTGGCAACCGCTCAGGACAAGCCTATCAATTCTTGCAAGCTCAAGGGTTTACTCAAATCCATAACGCAGGTGGGTTGATCGAAATGCAGGAAAGTAAATAACTAAAAACAAACGATTAACGACTAGCGATTATGCCAAGCTTAACGGATCATCTGTTTGGCTTGGTTGATCGAATGAATAATCGAAACGCGATCAATCCCCTTTTGATTGGAATCGAGGATTTGAGTCCATGCATCAATCGCTTGTTGATAGCGCATGCTAATAAAGTGATCGGTCGCAATCAGCATCAATGCAGTACGATCATTGGGATCAAGCTGCATGGAATGCTCCAGTAACGCATTCACATCATCGCTCATCGCTTGTGAACTAAGATAGTAAAGTGCCGTTGCTTTGGCTGCATAGAGGCCCGAAGGTGCTTGAGGATCTAACCGAATCGCATAGTCGTAGCAGGTGAACGCTGCATCAAATTCCCCTTTCTGCATATACACACCACCCAGCTTAAACCACAAGTCGGATTGATTCGGATCTTGTTTGAGGCTTTGCTGAAGCTCATCTTGGAAATCTGTTGCCGTGTAACTATTGTTATCATCTAAAGGAAGTTGAGGTATCTCTTGTTTCAGTTGAGACCAAACAAGCATGCTCAAAGCGACCGCAGTAATCGAAATCACTACATTGCTTTTTAGATGACCGCTGTTTTTGTTCGCCGCAATGGCGACCATAATCAAAAACAAGCTCATTAGTACCAACGCAACCAACAACCAGATGTCCATTCCACACTCCTTTCTATTCACTCCCTACTCTATCGTTTACATCTCTCCTCTATATTGATCAAGGTTTAGCTATCGAGATTTTAGCGATCACGGCTCTGTTATAAAGTCACACCAAGCTCCACAAATAACAGGTAATAAAAAACCGAGCATTTAGGCTCGGTTTTTTCAATGGTAAGCTTAATTACTTAGCGTAATAGAAATTACTCAGTGTCTTGCTCGCTATCACTTTCAGAGTCAGAAGCATCTGATGCTTGCTCTTCACTTGATTCAGCAACTTCAGCGTTGATAGTTTCAGCACCAGCTTGTTCAGCTTCGCCTTCTACAATCTCAGCTTCTTCTACTTCGTCGATACGTTGTAGACCTACAACATTCTCGTCATCAGCAGTACGAATCAGTGTTACACCTTGAGTGTTACGACCAACTTGGCTTACTTCCGCTACGCGAGTACGTACTAGTGTACCTGCGTCGGTGATCATCATCATCTCATCGCCTTCTTCAACTTGAACAGCGCCAACAACTGGGCCATTACGTTCAGAGACTTTGATAGATACTACACCTTGCGTTGCACGGCCTTTCGTTGGGTATTCTGCTAGCTCAGTACGTTTACCGTAACCGTTTTGAGTCACAGTTAGGATATCGCCTTCGTTAGAAGGAACAATCAGTGAAACCACTTGATCGTCTTCTGGAAGCTTCATGCCACGAACACCAGAGGCAGTACGGCCCATTGCACGTACTTTGTCCTCGTTAAAGCGAACAACTTTGCCCGATTTAGAGAACAGCATGATGTCGCTATCACCGTTAGTGATATCAACGCCAATCAGTGAATCGTCGTCACGTAGGTTAACTGCGATTAGGCCGTTAGCACGTACGTTTGCGAATTGATCCAGTGATGTCTTCTTAACTGTACCGTCACCCGTTGCCATGAAGATGAATTTCTCGTTAGAGAACTCAGAAACAGGCAGGATAGCCGTAATACGTTCACCTTCTTCTAGAGGAAGAATGTTCACGATAGGCTTACCACGAGCAGTACGACTTGCTAATGGTAGTTGGTAAACTTTCAGACGGTATGTCTTACCACGAGTAGAGAAACATAGGATGTTATCGTGAGTATTAGCAACAAGCAGACGCTCAATGTAATCCTCATCTTTCATCTTAGTTGCACTCTTACCTTTACCACCACGACGTTGAGATTCGTAGTCGCTTAGGATTTGGTACTTAACGTAACCTGCGTTAGAAAGCGTTACTACAACGTCTTCTTGAGCAATCAGCTCTTCCATGTCGATGTCATGAACTGCCGCTGTGATTTCTGTACGACGCTCGTCGCCATAGATTTCACGTACCGCTTCAAGTTCTTCACGGATAACTTCCATCAAACGCTCAGTGCTTGCAAGGATGTGCATTAGCTCAGCGATTTCTTCTAGAAGTGCTTTGTACTCGTCTAGAATCTTCTCGTGCTCAAGGCCAGTTAGGCGGTGAAGACGAAGTTCTAGAATAGCTTGTGCTTGTGTTTCCGTTAGGAAGTATTGGCCATCGCGGATGCCGTATTGGTCTTCCAACCAATCAGGACGAGCCGCATCAGTACCAGCACGCTCAAGCATTGAAGCAACGTTACCAAGATCCCAACCGCGTGCAACTAAGCCAGCTTTTGCTTCAGCTGGTGTTGGAGCGTTACGAATAAGCTCAATGATTTCGTCGATGTTAGCAAGTGCTAGAGACAACGCTTCAAGGATGTGTGCACGATCGCGCGCTTTCTTCAGTTCGAAGATAGTACGACGTGTAACAACTTCGCGACGGTGGTCTACGAAGCACTTAAGCATGTCTTTGATGTTGAACAACTGTGGTTGACCGTTGTTCAACGCAACCATGTTGATACCGAAAGTCGTTTGCAGTTGAGTTTGAGCGTATAGGTTGTTTAGAACCACTTCACCTACTGCATCACGCTTACATTCAATAACAATACGCATACCATCTTTATCAGATTCGTCACGCAGTGCACTGATGCCTTCGACTTTCTTATCTTTAACCAGTTCAGCAATCTTCTCGATCAAACGAGCTTTGTTTACTTGGTAAGGGATCTCAGTAACGATAATGGTTTCTTTACCATTCTTCTCTACTTCGATATCCGCTTTTGAACGCATGTAAACCTTACCGCGGCCAGTCTTATAAGCATCAACGATGCCTTTACGACCACTGATAAGTGCTGCTGTTGGGAAGTCAGGACCAGGAATGTAGTCCATTAGCTCATCAATAGTGATCTCTTCATTATTGATGTAAGCCAAACAGCCATCAACCACTTCACCAAGGTTATGTGGTGGAATGTTGGTAGCCATACCTACTGCGATACCAGAAGCACCGTTTACCAATAGGTTAGGAATTTTTGTAGGAAGTACCGCTGGAATTTGTTCTGTACCATCGTAGTTCGGTACGTAATCCACAGTTTCCTTATCAAGGTCAGCCAGTAGCTCGTGAGCAATTTTCGCCATACGAACTTCGGTATAACGCATTGCAGCCGCGGAGTCGCCATCGATAGAACCAAAGTTACCTTGGCCATCAACTAGCATGTAACGCAGTGAGAACGGTTGCGCCATACGAACAATTGTATCGTATACAGCACTATCACCATGCGGGTGGTATTTACCGATTACATCACCTACTACACGAGCAGACTTTTTATATGGTTTGTTCCAATCATTACCTAGTACATTCATCGCGAACAAAACGCGGCGGTGTACTGGTTTTAGGCCATCACGCACATCTGGAAGGGCACGACCAACGATGACGGACATCGCGTAGTCTAGGTATGAACCTCTAAGCTCATCTTCAATATTTACGGGCGTGATCTCTTTCGCTAGATCGCTCATAGAGCCATTTTCCCTCTATAGTCAGATCGTATTTTTGAATACGTATAAGACCGAAAAATATAACACAAATTTACCTACGGAGGCATCACTTTCCCTCTCCTTTTACCATCTTGTGACCCTTGTAGCCAATCAATTGATGAGAAATTGCACCTCCGCATCATATCTTGCTGAAACATGGTCACTTTACATCCAATAAACTAGCAAAATTGTAGATCTTCTGGTCAGCGCGAAAAGGCAAGTTATAATGCCTGCAATTTCATGGATGCATTATTTAACTTGGAAATGCCGATTATGACTAAATCACAGAACGTAGACCCAGCAGAAATCAAGAAATTCGAAGACATGGCGTCACGCTGGTGGGATCTAGAAGGCGAATTTAAGCCACTACATCAAATCAACCCACTGCGCCTAAATTACGTATTAGAGAAGACTGAAGGCCTATTTGGTAAGAAAGTCCTCGATGTTGGCTGCGGCGGCGGTATTCTTGCAGAAAGCATGGCGGTTGAAGGTGCGATAGTGACTGGCCTAGACATGGGTAAAGAGCCGCTAGAAGTAGCGCGCCTTCACGCATTGGAAACTGGCACCAAGCTCGATTACATCCAGAGCACTATCGAAGACCACGCAGACCAGAACCCACAGACGTACGATGTGGTAACGTGCATGGAAATGCTTGAACACGTTCCTGATCCGCAATCTGTTATCACTGCCTGTTCGAAATTGGTGAAACCGGGCGGGCACGTGTTCTTTTCTACATTGAACCGTAACTTCAAATCTTACTTGTTTGCGATTGTTGGTGCAGAGAAGTTATTGAAGATTGTTCCTGAAGGCACTCATGAACACGAGAAATTCATTCGCCCTGCTGAACTTATCAAGATGGTTGATAACACGCCGCTGCAAGAATTAGGGATCACAGGACTGCACTACAACCCTCTTACGGACACTTACCGTTTAGGCACAAATGTAGACGTAAACTACATCGTCCACACGCAAAACTTTGGCTAAAAAATATCGGTAGCCCTACCGTAAAACCTTTTGTAAAAAAGACGAATGAAAAGAGTTGCAATTACCATAAGTTTGCGACTTTTTTCAGTCTAAATTTCGTGCGCTAGCTTCCATTTTGACCACCTCGATTTAAATTTAATCGCCCAAAATCCATCGCCTATTTTGGTCAAAGATCAAGGGATTTTTTTTTATGGGCGTGCAAAAATAAAGCATCATTAAAAGCCGACTTTTATACAATCAAGTCACATCTAACCTCATCAGTTAGTGGTCACTTACAGTTTTTTTTCAATCCACCACTTATCCACAAGCAACCCAATTTCTTTACCTTGAAAAATATCAGTTGTAGCACTATCTTGTAACCCAACAAACAAATGACCCCTATATGTTGTGTTTGAACTACAATATATGGGTAGACCAAGATCACAAAGCCGAAACGTAATTTACAAAAGTTACACAGAAATACACAAAAACACGGCCTTGTTCAGTTTTGTTAGGGAAATTAAGCAGAATGAACCAACAACTTACTGTTACCAAGCGTAACGGGCGCAAAGAAACGATCGATCTAGAGAAGATCCATCGCGTGATTACATGGGCAGCTGAAGGCTTGCACAATGTTTCTGTATCACAAGTAGAATTGAAAGCTCACATTCAGTTTTACGATGGCATCACCACTACTGACATTCATGAGACTATCATCAAGTCGGCAGCGGATTTAATCTCTGAAGAGACTCCTGATTACCAATATCTAGCAGCACGTCTGTCTGTATTCCACCTACGTAAAAAAGCGTACGGCGAATACGAGCCGCCTGCACTGTATGACCACGTTGCAAAACTGGTTGATATGGGTAAATACGATAGCCACCTTATGGAAGACTACACGAAAGCTGAGTTTGACGAGCTTGACGAGTACATCGACCACAAACGTGACTTAGACTTCTCTTACGCAGCGGTTAAGCAGCTTGAAGGTAAATACTTCGTGCAAAACCGTGTAACGAAAGAAATCTACGAGAGTGCTCAGTTCCTTTACATTTTAGTTGCTGCGTGTTTATTCGCTAAATACCCGAAATCGACTCGTCTTGACTACATCAAACGTTTTTACGACGCATCGTCTACGTTTAAGATTTCTCTACCTACACCGATCATGTCTGGTGTACGTACGCCTACTCGTCAATTCAGTTCTTGTGTACTGATCGAGTGTGGTGACAGCCTTGATTCTATCAACGCAACAGCAAGCTCAATTGTTCGTTACGTATCTCAACGTGCGGGTATTGGTATCAACGCAGGTCGTATCCGTGCGCTTGGTTCTGAAATCCGTAATGGTGAAGCGTTCCACACTGGCTGTATCCCTTTCTACAAATACTTCCAAACAGCAGTAAAATGTTGTTCTCAAGGTGGTGTTCGTGGTGGCGCAGCAACAGTGTTCTACCCACTATGGCACGGTGAAGTTCAGTCTCTATTAGTACTGAAAAACAACCGCGGCGTTGAAGAGAACCGTGTTCGTCACATGGACTACGGCGTACAGCTGAACAAGCTTATGTACTCTCGTCTTGTTCAAGGTGGCAACATCAGCCTGTTCTCACCTTCTGACGTACCTGGCCTTTACGATGCGTTCTTCGAAAACCAAGACCGTTTTGAAGCGCTATACGTTAAGTACGAAAACGATCCATCAGTGAAGCGTGAAACAGTAAAAGCTGTTGAGCTATTCTCTCTGCTAATGCAAGAGCGTGCTTCTACTGGTCGTATCTACATTCAGAACGTTGACCACTGTAATACACACAGCCCGTTTGATTCTGAAGTTGCACCTGTTCGTCAATCGAACCTATGTCTAGAAATCGCGCTACCAACTAAGCCGCTTTCTAACGTAGAAGATGACGAAGGTGAAATTGCACTTTGTACGCTTTCAGCATTCAACCTTGGCGCAATCAATGAACTAGACGACCTAGCAGAGCTTTCTGAGCTGGTTGTTCGTGCACTGGATGCACTTCTTGATTACCAAGACTACCCGCTTCCAGCAGCATACAAGTCGACAATGAACCGTCGTACTCTAGGTGTGGGTGTAATCAACTACGCATACTACCTAGCGAAGAATGGTGTTAAGTACTCTGATGGCAGCGCCAATGGCCTGACTCACCGTACTTTTGAAGCGATTCAATACCACTTGCTAAAAGCATCTGTTGAACTAGCGAAAGAGCAAGGTCGTTGCCCATCTTTCCACGAGACCAACTACGCGAAAGGCCTACTGCCAATCGATACTTACAAGAAAGATATCGACTTAGTATGTGAAGAGCCATTGCACTACGATTGGGATTCTCTACGTGAAGAGATCATGGAGCACGGTCTGCGTAACTCTACGCTAACAGCGCTTATGCCTTCTGAGACATCGTCTCAAATCTCGAACGCGACTAACGGTATCGAGCCACCACGTGGTTACGTGTCAGTGAAAGCATCGAAAGACGGCATCCTGAAGCAAGTTGTTCCAGATTTCCTAAATCTAAAAGAGAACTACGAGCTACTTTGGAACATTGGTTCTAACGACGGTTACCTACACCTAGTAGGTATCATGCAAAAATTCGTTGACCAAGCTATCTCTGCAAACACTAACTATGACCCAAGTGTTTACGACAGCGGTAAAGTACCAATGAAGAAGCTGCTTCAAGACCTACTAACAGCGTACAAGTACGGTGTTAAGACGCTTTACTACCATAACACTCGTGATGGTGCTAAAGACGACCAAGGCGATGCAGTTCAAGTGCCGGAAGAAGATTGTGAAGGCGGCGGTTGTAAGATCTAAACCGCAATAAACATTAAGACCCCAGAGAAGAGTTATCTTCTCTGGGTTTAAAGCATTAACAGGGTCCGTTTTATGACGGGTCTTTAAAGGATTTGAGGCATTTATGGCTTACAGTACTTTTTCTCAGCAAAAAAATGACCAGCTAAAAGAACCAATGTTCTTGGGTCAGTCGGTAAACGTTGCACGTTACGACCAACAAAAATTCGAAATCTTCGAAAAGCTTATCGAGAAGCAGCTTTCTTTCTTCTGGCGTCCAGAAGAAGTTGACGTGTCTAGCGACCGTATCGACTACAACAAGCTTCCTGAGCATGAAAAGCACATCTTCATCTCTAACTTGAAGTACCAAACACTTCTAGATTCTATCCAAGGCCGCAGCCCGAACGTTGCCCTACTTCCATTGGTATCACTACCAGAAGTAGAAACTTGGATTGAGACTTGGTCTTTCTCTGAAACGATTCACTCTCGTTCTTACACGCACATCATCCGTAACATCGTGAATGATCCAGGCGTAGTATTCGACGACATCGTTGAAAATGAAGAGATCCTTAAGCGTGCTAAAGACATCGCTTTCTACTACGACGACCTAATCAAGCTAACGGCTGACTACCACCGCTACGGTGAAGGCAACCACAGCATCAACGGTGAAGACGTTAAGATTTCACTTCACAACCTGAAGAAGAAACTTTACCTATGTCTAATGTCAGTAAACGCACTAGAAGCAATTCGTTTCTACGTAAGTTTCGCATGTTCATTTGCATTCGCTGAGCGTGAGCTAATGGAAGGTAACGCTAAAATCATCAAGCTAATCGCTCGTGATGAAGCGCTTCACCTGACAGGTACTCAGCACATGATCAACTTGCTACGTAACGGTCAAGACGACTTCGCATTCATGCAGATCGCTGAAGAGTGCAAGCAAGAGTGTTTCGACCTGTTTAAAGAAGCAGCAGAGCAAGAGAAAGAGTGGGCAGAATACCTATTCAAAGACGGCTCTATGATTGGTCTGAACAAAGACATTCTTTGCCAATACGTTGAGTACATTACCAACATCCGTATGCAAGCGGTTGGTCTAGGTACTGCTTACCCAGCAGCGACATCAAACCCAATCCCATGGATCAACGCTTGGTTATCTTCAGATAACGTACAAGTTGCTCCACAAGAAGCTGAAATCAGTTCTTACCTAGTTGGTCAAATCGACAACGAAGTAAAAGCTGACGACTTTGAAGGATTTGAGCTGTAATGCCAACAATCAAAATCAACAAGCTGACTTCGATTGAATCTAATCCTTCAAACACTCTGTTGGAAACAATGGAACAAGCTGGGTTAGAGCCAGAATACAACTGCCGTGATGGCCACTGTGGCGCATGCCGCTGTACGTTGGATTCTGGTGAGGTTGAGTACGTTGGTTTTGCTATGGCTTACACACAAGGCGATGAGATTTTGCCATGCATCTGCAAAGCAAAAACCGATTTGTCGCTGAGTAACGTGATTCACAGAAGCAAACAGAAGCGCGCCTAATCTATTCGATTTAAGCTCGCTTGCTTAATTTCATTTGCTTTCGCTTTAGATAGAATCATGTAAGTTCTAACGCTTCATCAGAAATGATAAGTATTAAAAAGGGTCCGCCTCCTCTTGGAATGCGGACCCTTTTTCTATCCGTGTCTTTAGCTCTCAACCACCGAGCCAAACTAGATGGCTACTGTTGAGTCAGGTTCAAAGTCACAGAGCCAATGTAACAAGCGCTTCGGCACTCTCCACAGCCATTGCACTTATCTTGAACGACCGTAGGCAACTCTCCTACTTCAATGTGTATCGCACTGGCAGAACAAGCTGTTTGGCAGGCATTACAATCCATTTGCATGTAGTTATTGCAGCTATCAGCAAAACTAGGCTTCAAGTCGATATAAGACGTTACCGTTGGATGAAGCGCACCAGTCGGACACACTTCAGTACATTTATTACACATAGAACAACTGTTGTAATCCAAATTCAGCAGCGCACTGCCCTCTAGCATCTCAATAACGCTATTCGGACACGCTTGCTCACACAACCCACAACCGTCGCAAAGACGCTCAAACAGCACCTCATCGACAGCCCTAGGTGGCCTAGCATGTAAGCGCTGTGATTTCTCTTCATAACTTGCCGCAGCTTTAACCGGCTTAGAGAGTCGAGTTAAGAAACCACGCCTATTTGAATTTATTTGCTCAGACATTAGTCGATATATAACTTTTTAGTAGCAACGTTTAAATTATATTCAGATGTTAATTGATTAAGCCAATTTATTACATCACTTGATAGCTTCTTATAAAATGGTAAATCTGATGCTGTATTTAATTTATCTAAATAAACAGAAGACCAAGGTAATAAGTGACACTCTAATAATTCACGAGCTGAATTTATATTATTATTTTCTAACAAATACGCATGAGCGAATAACATTAAACCAAATTGATCTTCCGGCTCTCTTAACCCAGTGTCTAATTCAATCTGATTCAATTCTAAAAACTGGCGATACTCTACAGTAGAAGCGCCGAACACAACGCGGTCTTTATCTAGGTACACAGAACCCCAAGGCGGAGCTGGCATGTCTCCAACGCCCTCAAACAGGCGGCTGAACTCAGCTGAGAGTGCATCTTCGTCTTCACATCTCAATGCCTGCAAGCATTCTTCAGAGAGTACTTCGCTCTCAACCAAAGCTTCGACAATGGTGATTAACTGTTCTTTACTTGTCGCTTGATAAAATAGCGAACCCAATAATTTATGCGTATCGATAATCATTATTATTTATACCGTTATAGGTTTAAAGATAATTATATTAATTAACTCATTTCATTCTTTGATCTATTTTATACATTCGATTCATAACATTTAAATTTCGCACTTATTTGATGCCAATCAACCAACAACTAGAAATAAAACAATAGAAATAAAACTACCTATAAAGTGCTACTCATCAATAACAAAAGGCATCTTAGAATGACGAATAAGAAAGAATCTGGGGTAATGAACCTTACTCGAAGAGGCTTCATGAAAGCTTCTTCTGCAGTAGGTAGTGCAGCCGCACTTGCGGGCGGTATCGCTTTACCTTTCAAATCCAAACCAGTAGCGGCTGCGGTTGCTGAGAATGTGGATGAGAAAATCGTATGGAGTGCATGTACAGTAAACTGCGGCTCTCGCTGTCCACTACGTATGCATGTACAAAACGGTGAAATCAAATACGTAGAAACAGATAACACGGGTACTGACGAATACGGTCATCACCAAGTGCGTGCATGTCTACGTGGTCGCTCTATGCGCCGCCGTGTTTACAACCCAGATCGCCTGAAATACCCAATGAAACGTGTGGGCAAACGTGGTGAAGGTAAGTTTAAGCGTATTAGCTGGGAAGAGGCTTTTGATGAAGTCGCTGGCACTATGCAACGCCTTATCAAAGATTACGGTAACGACACTATCTACCTAAACTACGGGACAGGTACGCTTGGTGGTACGGTAACTAAGTCTTGGCCACCAGCACAAACGCTGATTGCGCGTCTAATGAACCTAAGTGGTGGTTACCTAAACCATTACGGTGACTACTCAACAGCGCAAATCGCGAAAGGCTTGAGCTACACCTACGGTGGTTGGGCAAACAACAACTCTTTCTCTGACTTAGAGAACACTAAGCTTAACATCCAATTTGGCAACAATCCTGCTGAGACTCGCATGTCTGGCGGCGGTCTGATCCACCACTACGTAGAAAGCAAAAACAAATCAAACGCAAGAACGATCATCATCGATCCACGCTACACCGATACTGCCGGTGGCCGTGAAGATCAGTGGATCCCAATTCGTCCTTCTACGGATGCTGCATTGGTAGCCGGTCTTGCACACGTGATGATCACTGAAGACCTCGTAGACCAACTGTTCCTAGACAAATACTGTGTCGGTTATGATGAGAAGACCCTTCCTGTATCAGCACCTAAAAACAGTGACTACAAATCTTATATCTTAGGTTTAGGTGAAGATGGCGTAGAGAAGACACCAGAGTGGGCTTCTAAAATCACAGGCATTCCGGTTGATACTATCGTTAAACTAGGCCGTGAAATGGGCACAGCGAAACCATGTGCCATCCACCAAGGTTGGGGCCTGCAACGTACTGCGAACGGTGAACTAGCTTGTCGTGCAATCGCGATGCTATCGCTACTCACCGGTTCTGTGGGTGTATCAGGCGGTTCAACAGGCGCTCGTGAAAGTGACATCAACATTCCGTTTGTTCGCTTCCCTACTGTGCCAAACCCAGTTGAAACGTCAATTTCAATGTTCATGTGGACTGACGCAATTCACCGTCACCACGAGATGACAGACATCACTGATGGTGTTCGCGGTGCTGAGCGCCTTAAGAACCCAATCAAGATGATCTGGAACTACGCAGGTAACTGCATCATCAACCAACACTCAGACATCAACAAGACACACGCGATTCTTCAAGATGAAAGTGCTTGTGAAATGATCGTTGTGGTTGATAACCATATGACTTCTTCTGCGAAATACGCCGACATCATCCTGCCTGACTTAACGACATCAGAGCAAGACGACTGGTGTATGGATGGTAAAGCATCGAACATGCCTTACTTCATCTACGCACAGAAAGCGATTGAGCCTCAGTTCGAAGCAAAATCTATCTACGAGATGTGTACGCAACTTGCTAAACGCATGGGCGTAGAAAAAGAGTTCACAGAAGGCCGTACTCAAGAGCAATGGATTGAGCACCTTTACGCAGAAACTCGTAAGAACGATCCAACACTGCCAACCTTCGAAGAGATGAAAGAGCTGGGTATCTACAAGCGTAGCTACGACCACCACTACATCGCTTACGAAGATTTCCGTAAAGACCCTGAAGCGAACCCGCTGACTACACCAAGTGGCAAGATCGAGATCTACTCAGAGCAACTGGCTGATATCGCGAAAACTTGGAAGCTGAAAGAAGACGAAGTGATTCATCCACTTCCGATTTACGCGGATTCTTTTGAAGGCCATAACGATCCATTAGCAGAGAAGTACCCACTTCAGCTAACCGGTTTCCACTACAAGGCTCGTACTCACTCAACTTACGGCAACGTTGCAGAGATCAAAGCGGCGGCACCTCAAGAGTTGTGGATCAACCCAATCGATGCGAAAGAGCGTGGTATTGAAAGCGGCGACATGGTGAGTATTTTCAACGACCGTGGCGAAGTCCATATTCCAGCGAAAGTGACACCAAGGATTCTTCCTCGAGTTGTCGCACTAGGCGAAGGTGCATGGTACGCACCAGATGGTCAGAAGATCGACCATGCAGGCTCTATCAACGTGCTGACTACTCAGCGCCCGAGCCCGCTTGCTAAGGGTAACCCTCAGCATACAAACCTAGTTCAAATCAAAGCGCTAAAGAAAGCATAAGGTAGGTTGGAATGAAACAATACGGCTTTTACATTGATTCAAGTAAATGCACGGGTTGTAAAACCTGTCAGCTTGCTTGTAAAGATTATAACGATCTAGACATCAAAACGAACTACCGTCGCGTATACGAATACGCAGGTGGTGGCTTCACTCAAGATGGCGATACCTGGGTTCAGAAAGATGTTTTTTCTTACTACCTCTCTATCGCTTGTAACCACTGTACTAACCCTGCGTGTGTGAAAGTGTGTCCTTCGGGCGCAATGCACAAACGTGATGAAGACGGCTTGGTTGTGGTTGATGAAAGTGTGTGTATCGGTTGTCAGCACTGTAGCAACGCATGTCCTTACGGTGCACCACAATACAACGCTAAGAAGGGTCACATGACCAAATGCGATGGTTGTTACCAACGTGTTTCTGAAGGCAAACAGCCGATCTGTGTTGAGTCTTGCCCACTTCGTGCATTGGAGTTTGGCGAAATCAATACGCTTCGCGAGAAGTACGGCTCTGGTGCAGATGTGGCGCCACTGCCATCTTCAACCGAAACACTGCCAAACATCGTGATTAAGCTGAACAAAAACGCGAAGCCGACTGGCGATACCAGTGGTCACCTAGCAAACCCGAAGGAGGTGTAAGATGATTTTTCATGAGTGGTCTTTGATCTTCTTTACGGTGCTGGCGCAAACTGCGGTTGGTGGTTACTTACTGATTGGTGCTCGTGCACTGGTACTTGGTCATGACGAAGAGAAGCTGAACAGCTACAAGGTTCCAATGTTCATTCTATGGGCATTAATGGGTCTTGGCTTCATGTTCTCGACAACGCACCTTGGCTCTCCACTGCGCGCGTTTAACGCTTTTAATCAGCTAGGTTCAGCTTGGCTGTCTAACGAAGTGTTCTTCGGTGCGGCATTCTTCGCGGTCGGTGGCCTGCAATGGCTATTGTCTGTGCTTAAGAAAGGTGGCGTAGCTATCCAGAAAGCACTGATGGTTGGCGCAATGGTACTGGGTGTTATCTTCATGTACGCGATGATCAATGTATACATGATCAACACAGTACCGACGTGGAACAACATCTACACACCACTGAGCTTCATCATGACGATGGTTGTGGGTGGCTTGCTGCTGTCTCAGTTCGTGATTGTATTCGCAAACGACAGCCGCTTTACGGTTGACCGTAACATCACCATGCTGGCTGTTATCGCTGTTGCTATCAGCTTGCTTGTGACAGTAGGAAAACTGAACCTAATCGGTGACATCCAAACTTCAGCTGCAAAAGCCTCTGAGTTAGTCGATGGTTTAGGTAGCTATGTGATTCTTCAAGTGGCACTGCTAATGGCAAGCTTGTTGATTTGGATTCTACCTATGCTGAACAAAGCAAAAGTGAACCCAGTGAACCTTGGCTTAGCACTAGTATTGTTCTTGGCTTCAGAGTTAATCGGCCGTGGTTTGTTCTACAGTCTACATATGACAAGCGGTTTGTAATCAAGTTCTTACAGACATGAGTTACGTGTAAACGTCGCTGCTTGTTTAGTTATCTAGAAGGCTAGATAAACAAAAGGCCCAACACCTATTTAGATGTTGGGCCTTTTTATTTCATTTTTCTAGCGTTTTTAGTACAGACTTAGCGAGTTCGCTTACATCGTTAGCTTACATAGCTACTTAATGATAGCCGCTGGAATAAACATGTCTTTCAATCGCTTAACCGAAGAGTAAGTACCAAACATCGGTTTGTTGTCTAGATGCCTTCTCAGCATATCGGCGGCGACGGTCTTAATCACGTTGCGTTGGTCTTCACGCGAGTACTGACGATAAAACTCAAGTACCTGACCCCACTCGCCTGCTTCAGTCGACAATGCAACGCTGAATGTGTTGCCTTCCAGCTTACCAGTCACCAAAGCCAATTCGGTTCCGCACTTTTCTCTTGTTGCGCCAGCCAGAGCAAAGGTCGCGGCTAATGGATCGCTTTTTTCAAGCTCGCTCTCTTTTGGCTCAGCCATCACCCATGAGTGTCCGAAGCAATCTTCTATCTGCTCATTCAACTGCAGCCACGCTGACAGTGAACCTTTGGTCGACACTTCAGACACAGATAACGTCTTCTTTTTTTCCGCCATGATGTGTCCAATATGGTCAATCATCGGCTCATCGACACTAACGACATTACTCTCTAGCAGCTTGTAAACCATTTGCAGAAGCTTAACGCGAGTTTCTAGGTCTGCCTTAGGACCAAACAGTTTAACCTCAATGAATGGCAGATAAGAGCGATAACCCAACTCATAACCTTCTGGCAGCTTTAGTTGGTCCAAAACATCAGAGATACCAGACTCAGACAAACCAAACGTAAACAGTCGACTGCATTCAGAGGCAACCACTTGAGGGTAGGTACGCGACAAGTCAGGAAGAATCTCAAACGTGACCATGCGTTTGAACTCACTCGGTACGCCCGGCGTGAAATAGAAAGTCGCATCGTTGATTTTCAGTTTGAAGCCACAAGCCGTACCCACAGGGTTATCGACAATCTCTGAACTCGCAGGTAACAAAGCTTGTTTAAGATTGCTGTCAGGCATGGGCATACCGCGTCCTGAGAACATCTCTTCCATACGAGAAAGCCATTCAGGGAACATGACGAGTTTCTGCTCAGAAGCCGTTGCAGCGGCTGCAGCACTCATATCATCGGTTGTTGGCCCTAGACCAC